>CBDVBC010000229.1:0-3777 GCA_965372125.1 Candidatus Hermodarchaeota archaeon
GAGTACCAGGGAGGCGCCAGCCTTGATACCGGCAGCGATTTCCTCGGAGTCGCTTGAGTCGATGCTGATTGGGACTGGTACAGCGCGGCGCACAACTTGAATGGTGTGTTTGGCTGCCTTGGAATCAGGTGCGTTGGCGATCATACCTACGTCGATGATTGTTGCCCCGCTAGCAGTGAATCGGTGTGCCTGGCGAATGAGTTCATCGTCAGACCGGCTTGGTGCGTCGGTGATTTCGGCGATGACCCGGATGGGGTATGTGGGTCCTGTCAAGAGGGTGCGGCGGCCACCACCGATGCGAAGGGTTCTGGGAGGCGGCGGAGTGGGCAAGGGTGAGGTTTCAGCGGCCACTAGGTCACTAGCTGCTCTGGCTTGGAGGTGTTCCTGAAGGATACGATCTGCTGGCTCGGTGGTGGATAGGATGGCTAGGTTCCTTTCTATAGATTGGAGGACGAAGGGGAGGTCAGCGGCGTGGCGTGGTCCCTTGAAGGCGGGTATGCCTGTTGCGTCTTTTACGAGAGTTGCGTCACCCGAAATCATGCCGGGAAGGAGGATTAGATTATGTTTGCCGGGGGCGTGTTTTCGGAGGTGGGAGGCCACGTATTTGGGGTGGAGAAAGGCCGCAACCGCTACCGGTAGGACCAAGACTTGGCAGGAGCAGGTGGGCGGGGCTGTTTGGGCGGCGTGGCGTACGAGGGGTTCGGCTAACTGACCAGTGATTAACAGGATCTTCATTATGCTTCCCACGTGAATTCGGTGATTTCTTGGTCCGGGATTCCTGGTATTGGTGTTGTTCCCCCAGTTAGGTTGATGATTTTGCTTTGGCTCTGGCTGGCGAGCCATTCTAGGAGATTCTTGGCTACTGAGAGTTTTTCCCTTTTTGTCTTGCTTGCTAGGATGTCAGAGGATAAGCTTGGTTTTGAATAGCGTCCTACGAATACTCCCAGGTCCATTCCAACAAGCCCAATGATATTTGCTCTGAGTGCCTCTGCAAGGAAGACGCAGCGGTCTCCGTCAGTAAAGCCTCCCGGGTTGATTACTCCTGGGCGTGGACGTGCCTGCGTTGATCCCAGAACCCCGTTTCCCTCCACCCGGTCTTGTAGGAGTATTGGTACGTAGTGTTCTAGCGCTGATGTGTTGTCTCCGTGAGCATGCACTAAAACAATCGAGCCATCCTTGTGTGCCTGGAGAATATCAGGGACCGCCCCATCTAGGTCAGTGACTACTATATCTGGTTGGAGGCTGTGTTCTAGTAGCGCTGTGGTCGCTCCATCAGCCGAGATCAGTGTTGCTTCTTGAGTGATGTTATTCTGAATTATCTCCTCAAGGTTGCGTGGGAGAGAGGGGCCTGCACCGCAGACTAGTACATTCTTATCCGTTACTAAGCTACTGATGCCCGATAGGCGTTTTGCTTGCCCATCAAGTATGCCGCTTAGCAGGTCGGCTGCTCGTTGGTCCTCCTCGATGCTATACCCGAATCTTGCTACTATTTCGAGGTACCGGGGCCACCAAGCTTCCAGAGCTACCATATACATCGCCTACTAGGGATGCCGCTTCACCGGCTTTATTCCTTCTTATCATTGACCGCTGGTGCTATTCTCTTTAATTTCGCGGCGAGCCTCTCCCATGGTTAATGTCTGTTCAGCAACGATGTCATGCCGGTGTACGCATTCTTCGTTACGTTGCCTAAAGAAAAGCTCCATCTGGTCCGGGAGATCCTGGAAGGTTTGGACGACGTTACGGATCATATGGCGTATCGAGTCTTCGACGAAGCAAGGATTCTCTAGGGCCGTCTGCACTACGGCGGCTTCATCGGGGCGTTTTAATATTTCATAGGTGCGGGCGCTCATGGCTTGCTCTACGATTTGGACTAGCTGGAGCGCGTCAATGGGGTAACCTGCTGGAATCTCCACCATGATGGATCCGTGGCTGCGTTGCATATGACTCCCGATGGGTAAGCTGTCAACGATTTTCCGTGCATGCCCTTGTTCTAGCTTGTGGGTAGTTGTGAGTTTGGTTTCTGAGATGTCCCTGAGCAATTCCTGTGCGCAGGGGCAAGCTGTGATGCCTGTGGCTGTCACACCAATCCAGCGTCGAAGAGTAAGCTCCTCCTGTTCTGTGCCACGGCAAGCTAGTGCGCGGGCTTGCATGATACAGGATTCATAAGTACGGATATTGGTTTTGGGAGTGCTGTGTGCGTACACCGTGTCTGCTCTACCGAAGACCTCGGATTCGCTGGCGTATTCATGGCGGCGCAGTTGCTCCTTGGCAATTTCTGCGCAGATGTCTTCTAGGCGGTAGAGCTTCTCAGCGTATTTGGTGACAACTTCGACGGCGCCTTCTATGCTCCGGGAGGGGTGGATACCCTTCTGGTGAGCGGGAAGATCCACGTAGATATCGAAGCTGGGTACGACGATGGCGGGTTGTTCCTCGAAGAAGATGCCCTGAATCGGAACCCGGATATCAGTAACACCTACACGGCGAACTGGTACTGCAACCAGTGGTTTTTGTGCGTGAGTATCTTTCGGCAACAGCACAACTCCTATTCATTCGCTTGTCAAGATTAAAAGCCAGCAAGATAAAAACCTTCACTAACTGTTAGAATGCCTTGTTTCCAACGTTGCTGCTGTGGAGCGTTGCCTTGAACAACTGAATTAAAAAGGTGAGCACTGAAGGCGGAGCTATGAGCGGTGTGTATCCAAACAGGATGCCAATACTCTGTTTGGTAATGCTACTCATCGGATACGCATTGATTACGACTTTTCCATGCCATGTAAACCAAGGCCTGAATACTGACAATCTGATGAAGAAAGATGGCTTAAAGGATGAAACATCCTTGGAGGGGAATAGGAGTGTGGAATTCTCAGATTGCGAAATGCCTTCTGCGATAGGATGGACTCCCAAGAAGAACATACCCAAATTGAACCTTGACACCCGGCGTTCTTATCTTTTCTCTGGGGCAATCGATATCCTAGGCGACGACGATTTCGTCAGCCAGGGTTGGCCCGGTGTAGGAACACCACAGAACCCATATAGGATTGAGAATCTCTCTATCGACCCCAACTCGGTCGCTGATAACTGCATTGACATCCGCAACACCCAGGTCCACTTTGTTATCCAAAATTGTCTGCTTGTCAATGCTCAGCATTGGTTTCGGGGCGCTGGCGTTTATCTGAATAACGTGGAAAATGGACAGATTATCAATAACTCCTTGATTGACAACGTTTACGGCGTTCGGTTGATAGAGTCAAGTTACATCGAGATCACGAACAACACAGGTTCAGGTTCTTGGGCTGGAATACGGTTTGACGCTGCGGATTCTAATATCATCCTGAATAATTCTATGTCTGCCAATGAATTCGGTATCTCGCTTTGGGATTCGCATAATAACACAATCTCAAACAATACTCTGGTTGCGAATGACTTTGGAGTTGGTATCTACACCTCAACTGAGAGTATAATCACTAATAATGTATTCATTGGCTGTGGCTTATACGTCTCAGCCTATTCCGCGGAGGCAGCAAAACAGGCTCATGTCGCGAACAACACAGTGAATGGTAAACCTCTACTCTTCATGCATGACCTGGAGGGAGATACCATTCTTGGTCCTGCTGGCCAGATCATCCTTATCAATAGTTACAATGTCATCGTGCGTGATTATGTACTGACGAACTGCTCTGTCGGTATTCTTTTCCTCTTCTCGAATCATTCAACAGTAACCAATAATACTTGTACATCAAATGCAGGCTCTGGTATACGTTTCATCTACTCAAATTC
>CBDVBC010000230.1:0-3760 GCA_965372125.1 Candidatus Hermodarchaeota archaeon
GTTGCGAAGTGTGTTCATGGTGCTTTCTTGAGCATCCTTGAACCGTTCTGTTCGAAACCAATCCACAAGAATGGCGGGTAAGTCTAATCTAGGTCGTTGACTGAATCCTGCGGCGTCTTTCTTATCGGAGTCTATGAGTGCTGAAAAAAGTAGTAGCATCTGAAAGTACAGGGACCAACCGTTGTGTGTTCCATCTCGCAGTTGATATGGAAGACGGATAAGCCCCTCCTTGACTTGTCTCACGGTTGCTTTGTATTCATCAAAGAATACAACTGAATCACTAATCCCTATCGATGCCAGCTCGTCAGCAACTCGTGATGCACCTGTTTGAATTGAAGCAATCTGTGCTTCTATGATATCCTCCTGCTTCTCCAAATTATCTAGGATTGTTCGTGGGCTTTGTAGATGGCCGTGGTGTCTAAGAACACAAATGAACGCAAGTAATACAAGGTACTTGTACTCTTCCGACACGTGGCGATCGACCATCCAAGCTGTGAACACAGCAGAAGTAGCAGCGTGACTCGCTAGTCCTCGTCTGACCGGAAGTCCACATATACGCCGTTGGAAGAAAGAGCTATACTTACCAAAGTCGTGACCTAAGCCTATCAGACGAGCTGTAGTGAGAAGTTGCTGATCAACTACGGTTGCGGTTTTGAGGTAATGCAGGGTTGCGTCTGCCACGTCTTTTAGGTGGTCACGGAGTAGAATATCAGGGTGGGAGCGATAGTCTTCATGCCATGAAGACACCATGGATTATGTCATCTCCCAGCTGGCACTTGAAGAGTTCTCCACTAATGATGGCATCTAGAGGTCGGCCCTTTCCTTCGAAGATGAAGTCCTCGATGAGTCGGATGTATCGGTCTTTGTTGAACGCCACGGGGACCCTATCTTCTCGTAAGAGTCTACGGTCTGCCTTTGGCTTCACCTCGACTAGCTTGGGCTTGGGAATCACTGTGTGGATGGGCTGTGGGTTCTTGGAGGTGAGGGTTTTTGCGGGGATTTGTCCGATGAAGGTGGGGATGGCTAGACATTCGGTTGGGCCAAGGCTGAGTGGATAGGTGTAGCGTTTGTTGGCTAAGCGTTCAGTAAGTGCTTTCATTACTTCAGGTGTTTTGTGGTGTAGGTAGATTCGGTAACTGAGCTGGGATTGAGGGGGTTCGGGAAGAAGTAGCTCAAAGGCAGTGGGAACACGCGCCCCACCGCTTTGAATTCCTCTAAGAGATCGCTCTGAGAGAGTGTCAGTATTAAGATAGAGCACTTGTTGTACTAGCTTGCGGATGCCCCCTCGGAGTCCAATGGCTACTCGACATTGTTCTGGTGAAAACTCGTCGTAGTAGGTGTCTCGGTCACGGCCCAACATACCAGCTACGAGTCCAGTGATTGTTGTGCGGGGAGGAAAAAAGTAACTCAATGAGCTGGTTGTAGAGTAGACCTTACGGAAGTGCCCCATGAAACCTGAGATATCGAAGACAATGAGGTTGAGCATCTTTGTGTCCCATTATTATGTTTCCAGCGCGGAGAGTGTCTTCTCAACGGGAAAATCCCTATGGGGGAGGAGTGTGACTAGTTTCCCGAGATCAGAGTCGTCCTTGAGGGCTTCCGTGAGTGCCTTCCCTTCTGTCCAAACGAGTTCGCCACTTTCACGGATGTAGATACAAGCAATCCGGTCCTTGAAAGATTTTAGTGCTTTAACAAGCTTGGTGTGACTGAGTGGGACATGTTCTACATCACGTATACTCTTTGTCGTGGGCTTACACTCTAGATGGCGACGAAGGTCACCATTCAGGGTTTCTGCGTCTTTGTATTCCACACGGAGGTAAAGGTGTGGTAGCTGTCCAATCTTACTACGGCTGACCGCTTCTTGGAGTAAGGCATCCCAAAGCATATTATCTAGTAGCTCGACATCCTTTGCCCGAAGGCCTGTACCCTTGGCTCGCGCACCGCTAACCAGTCCATAGAAGGCGATGAGTGAGTAGTAGAGACGCCAGTCCTTCCCCATCGTTCCATAGCGCTCCTCTGTCCCTTCAGCTTCTCGTCCCATGAAGATGGAGGTGATAGTAGAGGATTCCACCAGCTCCACAGGATGAAGCGAGAACCCCCAAGTAAACTGGACTGGTCCAATAAAGGCTGCCATAGCCCCCTTGGCTTTTTGTCGTTTGCGAATCGCAATCGTCGCCCCGAAAAGGCGAGCATCAATGCAGAGTTTGGGGATCAAGTCTGTCCATTTACTCGCATCGGCCTTTCCGATATCCTTGGGAATCCCAGGGGTTTTAGCCCACTGTTCTAACAGCGACCAACCCCGTTCGTCACTAGCCACAACCTTCCCACCAACGGTGGAAACCCATACATACTTTTCACCGAATCGTCGTATAATATGGTCGCGGATGTAGCGTTTCAATCGGAGATCCGATACTAGGTTTGTCGAGGTCTTTGGGTCCATGCGTGGTCGGTTTTCCTCGTCAGGATCGCCATTCGGGTTACAAAGTTTGGCTCCATACAGATATAATATTTCACTATTCTTCACGAGTTTGTTCACCCCGTTCCCGTCCTTTCGTTAAAGCGGTGAGAGTCATAAAACTATATCCTGAAAGAATGTAAAAAACATTCTCAACAGGTCCTTGGCCCCATGTTGGGGCTTGTTCGTCCAGTAGCGCTTTCGCGCACCCATATATTATTTCATTCTCAGCAGAGAGGATTCTGTAGATGCGGAGGTATTCAAGAAGACGGTTTGCGAGCGAGTGTACACGGTCCAAATCCATCCCGTCAAACCGGATTTTATCTAGAATCGCTTTCTTCTTGTCTCTTTTCCTGTACTGAGCTGTTCCAATCTTACCTATCAGTGCTCCCAGAAGAAAGAGTGCTTGTTGTTCTGCGCCGTATTGCATCAACTTCATCCAGTCTAGAATTCCCTCTGGGAGGCTAGTTAGTATTGCTGAATGCTTTGTTTGTTTCAAGCTCCCCACCGTAAGTACTTCAATATCTTGTAGGTATCTTATTAGTATATTAACCTTAATGGTATCTCGGACGAGACGTATTGCAGGATTCTTTGGTGGCTTTAAATAGTAGGGCTTGTAGACGCCATATTGGTGAATGCGTATTAATTGGAGTCCCCGTTGGAGGAGTTTGTGATAGGGATAGCTGGTTGCTGTGAGAATCGAATTGTAGAGTTCTATAAGGGATGACCATTCAGAGGGAGTGCCTTTCCGAACACGAACAGGGAAGATACGAGCTATCTCACGAAAACCTAGGTGCCAGATGCGTTCTTCAGCATCCTCAAAAACCTCTTTAGCCTGTTTTGCCCACGACATGGCTTTTTCCCGTAAGAAGTGAAGTCGTGATATTGGCACATCTTGGATGAGGTGTTTGTAATC
The DNA here is from genome assembly GCA_965372125.1 of Candidatus Hermodarchaeota archaeon. GTDB lineage: Archaea > Asgardarchaeota > Hermodarchaeia > Hermodarchaeales > Hermodarchaeaceae > YT-063. Next base: position 3,372 of record CBDVBC010000230.1, read on the forward strand.
AAACTTGGACATCATTCGCTGTCCGAAGAGAATGTGGAGAGTGTAGTCACGGGTCTTCTGAATACTCTCAGCATACCTCTGAATATCTTTTTGGAATTGATCAAGACCTTCGAAGGAGTTAGCGGCACCAAACACCTTTGTGATAGTTTCACACCAGAATTGAACATCTTCCTCTGTTATCTTAGTGGGAAACTGGGGAATAAGGAAAACCTTGAAGGGTCCAATACTAAGAGTCAGATTGTTCTGGACATATTTGATTCCAGTGTAGAGGTGTCGTAGACAATTTGGGCAGACAGCGAGTGTTTTTCGTCGAGCTTCCTCTGAATCAGATAAACCTGACATGAAACCTAATTTGTCAACCACATAGATCTTGAGAGGTGACCCCGCAG
>CBDVBC010000231.1:0-3736 GCA_965372125.1 Candidatus Hermodarchaeota archaeon
TACTGGGTGCAATCTAAGTTCCTGAGCCAATTCTCTTGGGTTTCCAACAGTTGCTGATAGCGCTACTACTTGTGCTTTGGGGAAGAGTGTGCGAAGGCGTACAATTAAACCATCCAACTCTGCGCCCCTATCAGGATCGGCAATCATCTGGATCTCGTCAATGACTACAACGCCGATATCCTTTGCGTGCTTCCACTTTCCGGTCCGGAGTAGGAAGTCAAAACCCTCGTATGATGCACAAATAACATCGGCATCAGCTACATCATCATCGACGATTATCAGGGACTCTTCGCCTGCCTCAATAGAACTCATCCCAACTCTGATGGCAACGTGTAATCCTAAAGGACCATATTTTTCACGGTATTCGTGGTATTTCTGGTTAGCAAGAGCGACTAGTGGCGAAAGGTAAATGTATGCTTTTCCCTGCAAGGCAGACTTTATTCCAGCCAACTCGCCTACAAGTGATTTGCCGCTAGTTGTATCAGAAACAGCTAGAATGGATTTTCCCTCAAGCAGTCCTGCTTCTACTGCTTTTGCTTGGATTGGGAGCAGTTTGGTAATTCCATATTTTTGCAGTACTTGCCTAAACTCTTGTGGAATGGGGAGCGACTTAACTGGATGGCGTTGCTGGTCTTCCTCTGAAGCCTGTACTTGGTCATAAAGAGTCATTGCAGGGTTTTTACTAGGGCGAAACTTGGAGGAGAGAAACCAAACTGTTTTGTCTACAGATCGGAGGCGTTCCAGCATTACATCAAGATTTCCTCGAGCCTGCTTTGAGACACGAGCCTCCATGGATCTTAAGCGGATTGTTAGTTCGCGTGATGCGCAGGATTTACATACGGAGTTCCCGCCAATCGAAAACACCTGCTGCTTCCGAAGCATAGTCAATCGTCCTTCAGCTGCACAAGACTGGCAAGTGCGGACGACAATCAAGTCTCCAACATTAAAATCGCGGAGCATCGCCTTTAATTCAGCAAGGAAGGGTAAGCGGGGCTGGCGAGGGACAACAATATGTTCTGCTTTACGTATCCACTTGGTGAAAGTATAGGGATCCACTGGGGACATTCGGTTTCCAACTATTATCAATAGTTTTTCTGGACGAAGTCTACCTTTAACCATTTGAAACCGGATTCGCGCTCGACGTAAGGGTGAGCTTGGACGGTTAGGACGGAAAATGAGGCACAGGGCTTCAAGATCCTTACCTTTCTCTGAAAATATGGCCAGCGTGAATGGTGGTTTAAGAGGACGCAAATAAAGTTCCAGCTATACTAGGTTTGACTCAGAAAATCAGGTAACGCTTATTAGTCTTATCTTACGAGTATCTGTGGGTGCACCGTGAATGGCTACGATACGAATATATCCAGGAGTTCTTTCTCGCATACTGGCACGCGCAAAACAGGTTGGTAGAATCGAGATTGGGGGCTTTCTAGTTGGCCAGGTTGTAGGGAGTAGAATCCTTGTCAAGGGAGCATCATTTCCAAGGCAGTCTGGAACAGCGACTCATGTTACAATCAACGATGCTGATATGGCCAGGCTTGCTGATGTGCTGCATAAAGAGGGGGAAGGAGATGTTATACTTGGGTGGTGGCATACCCATCCCGGCATCGGTGCACATTTCATGTCCGGGACTGACATAGCAACCCAGCAGCGCTATCAAGCTATATTTCCTAAAGCTATTGCCATGATTGTTGACCCGCTCAAGTTCACCAAGTCTCTTGATCTTGAAGACCTTGATCTACACGTCTATCGTGTTGTTAAGGGAAGTGCGAAGGACTACCGCTACTCACTAGTACACGAGCCGAGGGAGGTCATTCCCGACCTAACTAAACTCCTTCTCCGCGTGGATGCTACAACACATATGGTTCTAGATGATACCTGGTTCGAGCGTATGATACGAGAGCTCATTGGGGAGCACGTAACAACTGCAGAATTTACTGAAAGACTGGGCCAGTTCATCGAGGTTGCCGTGGCGTTTAGTGTTATCAGCATTATGCTGTTATTGGTTCTGCTTTCTCTATTCTCACTGGCTGGGTAAAACCAAGTTCTACTATTCACTCTGGCTCATCAAAACCCAAGGCCTTCAAAGCAACGAGAATCGCTTCCTTGTCATCAACCGTGACATCACCTGATTCTCCAGCTGACGCAGTGGCAGCTGAAGGGGTAGTAGGCTGTGACGTGGTGCTGGGTGTCACACTAGGTTCTTGTGATGCGGCGGCTGGTTGAGTTTCGGGTGCCTTGCGGACGCCGAGGAGCTGATCAGCTTTCAAAGGATGCTCCTCCATGATTTTCTTCACTTGACCCGAATATATCTTCATAAGCCCTATGTAGTAGCCCAATCGGATTTGGTCTCGGCTTGCACCAACTAGTAACGTTTCTTCGCTACCTCTCATTATGATAGTGAAGCCTTTACTTCCTCTGAGGATGATTTCTGATAAGAAACCTTGGCCCAGCTGCCTGAGGTTCTCTTCGCCAACACTCACGAGCGTCGCGGTGGCTGCTGAAAAGATATCTGAATCGACGCCACCGCTAACTGCACATGCTAAACGAATCCCTTCTCTTGTGACGACGGCAAGTGCCTCTAGTCCAGTAGAGTTCTCGATCCTTTGCAGTAGTTCCTGCAGTTCATTAAATTGAACCTCGGTCATTGTTCAAGTACTCTCCTTTTTGTTCTAGCAAAACCAACTATTTCAAATTTATCATTGTCTCTCGGGGCTTTTCAGTGTGATTATGGTTTCTGCAAGCGAATTATTCTTTAAAGGAAATATATATCCTCTTTTCTGGGCATCATCCTTTGTCTCTCACTCGCACATAATTTGTGAACGGAAGTGAGTACAAAAACTTACCTGAATTGCCCAAACCATGAAAAGCTTTGGTTCCTTTATCTCCTCTCTCTACTTGTTTGAACTGATTGGGGTTTAAATACCCTTTTCCTGAGGTGAAATGTGGAGCAGTCACTTTGACGTTAGGCGCTAGTGCACTCTTCGACCAAAGATACCTCCCTGAAAATCTTCTACACCGAGATCGAGAACTTGACACTCTCACTAATCTCTTCTCTCTCAAAGGTGAATCCCCTCTTTCAATGAATATCATGGTTCACGGAAGCTTTGGTGTTGGCCGTACAACATTACTCCGTTTTTTTGGTCACCACGAGCTTGGAAGTTACTGCCGTCCTCTCATAAGCTTCCATATGAAGAGTGCCACTGAGATTGTCAGAGATGCGCTTAGAACCATCACCGGTTCAGCGCCCCAGGCTACTGTTCTCTCCGAGCTTTGGATTCACTTAAAACATGTTCTCCAAAAAGCTGAGGCTCCCATTATCTTCATCTTTGACGATGTAGACAGGAGAACCCAAGTAACCTATGCAAAATTCCTATCGCTCTGTAAAGAGTATGGGATTCCATCGATGACAACTAGTCTCCGGTTCTTTCCACGTCAACTCTCTCCAGCAGTAATACAAAACCTGGACTACTCTATTGAACTTGAACCCTTCTCGGATAACCAATTTCTTGATATAATCACCCAGCGTGTTGTTGCTGCCTTTCCATCTCCTCTCTCACCATCATTTCTAGAGTTCATCGCAGACATCATTTGTACGCTAGATTTTCAGCGACCAGCGACCGTAGTGGAATTACTTCGGAATCTCTATCCTATAATCTCCAAGGGCACAATCCTAACCGCTGAAACCATCCGCCAAGCCTGTCTTTCCTCGAAAACACTTCACTATGACTTCTGGAAC
>CBDVBC010000232.1:0-3732 GCA_965372125.1 Candidatus Hermodarchaeota archaeon
ATGATACTATTTAACCAACCAAAGTCTGCTAATCCTGAAGCGTCAGAAGCATTCACATCATAAGAGAAAGGCGTACCTAGCTCCACTACTTGGTTAGAGGGAATTTCGTCCCAGCTTGGAGCAATATGGTCTGACTCTTCATCGCCCCAAATACCATGGCTGGGTTCAGTGGAAACATAAGGGCGAATGTAAGCATAATCATAGTAGGTGTCAACCTCTACCTTATTAGACCAGTAATCCAGGGCGGTGCTGATGGAAAGGTTAAAGGGCGTATGGAAGCCGGGAAGCGAACCACTCCAAGCGTGATCATATGTGCCCGACATATTGATGTTCCATGATCCGCCCGAACAAGTGTAGTTAAAGACCGCGGTGCCGCTGGAATAATCCGTGGGTGTAATTTCATGAGAATGACTCTTGGTATCCTGGAAGCGCTGAACCCGAACCCCGAAATCACCATACAGGATTCCAGCCTCACCCGTCATGTCACCATCATCATCGTTGAGGAAGGCTTCAACCCAGCCAACTATTAACCCATTGTCCCAAGCGCCGAGGCCCCGGTAACTGTCCAGGTTTTCCCAGCGGGCCTTCACATAAACTGCAAAGTTGGTTTCAGTGAAGTTCTGCAAAGTTGTGAACTTGTAGCCTGAGACCTCCCCGATGTTTACCAGGGTGTTGTCGTTGTAAGCACGGATGTGGAGCTCACCGCCAGACACATCATAGCTGTGCGTGCTGTAGACATATTCCTTAGCAAACCACTTACTAGTATTCAGGGTTGTGCCACTAAAGTCGTCGCCAAAAATCATCGTGTCCGTTATATCACTGGTAGTACTGGCGGCAGGGTTACCATAGTAAAGGTAGATGGTCCCGCTGCCAGGGGCAACGGGAATATTGTGTACCTTAACCCAGAAAACAGCGTAGGAACTGCCTACGGTCACCACCTCCTCAATCCAGTAGGAGAGAGGCGTGACCCCATCGGCTGCTGTGAACCGGATGTCACCAAAATCAGATTTACAGTTTAGCCCAACATAGACCTCGTTTCCGCTGTCTGTTCCTATTGCCCGGTGAACGATTATTTGTACAGGATAATCTGTCTGTTCACCAGCGGTTGAGCCAAATATTACGTGAGATTTTCGATAGCCCCAATCTGTATCCCACCAGGGGTCGCTTGTATCAGCTCTCACTGGCAGAATGAGGCATGCGCTAAACAGTACTACAATTACTGCAGCTAAAGTTAATAGACCAAATGAACGGGTTTTCCTACTCATAGTCCCCACCGTTGCTATAGTCAGATGGGAACTTGATTAAAAGGTTTACCTAAACCGCTACTTCAAATAAAAAAAAGGGGAGAGCGAAGGAAGCTAGTGCTTCCTTCTGCGGCGGTGTGAAACAATCCCGAGGCCGAGGGCAATAGCATAAAAGTGGAGATGAAGTCTTCGCTAACCAACCTTCAATTATCTTTCAGTTAAAAAGGAGCTAGATAGCGTTTATGGAATCCTAGTAGCCACGCTCCAAGTCCACGACGTTGAGGAAATCCGTCCTACCCTGGGCGAAGCGTCGGATGTTCTCGATTAGCTCGTCCCAACGTTTAAGGTCGCTGAAGGGCGAGGCGGCCCGATGCGGGGACAGCACTACACTGTCTATCTCGTGGAAAGGGTAATCAGAGGGGTAGCGGCGGCCCTGCTCGTCAGGTTCCGGTTTGTACTCGTACCATACGTCAATGGCTGCTCCTGCTATCGCCTTCTCTGCCAGCGCCTTATACAGGGCTTCCTGGTCGATGACTGCTCCTCGTGCTACGTTCACCAGTACCCCCTCAGGCCCTAAGAGCTGTAGCTCCTCTTCGCCTAGCATACCGGTGGTTTCCTCTGTCTGGGGCACCGCAACTATCAGGGTGTCAATTGCCCGTAGGAAGGCGTGAAGCTGGTCGTGATTGTACTTTTTTGTGGGGGCTGGTTGTGGCTCGGGTTTGCCCTCCCAGCGGCGCCGGAGAACGTGGAACTCGACATCGAAGCCTGAGAGGAAGCGATGGACCCAGCGGTTAATCGCCCCGTAGCCGAGTAGCCCAACATGTCGGTCGCAGAGGGGTGTGGTTGCGGCTAGGGCGTCGCTCCATTGCCGCCATTCACCAGCCACCATCTTCTGATGATGAGGAATGATCTTGTTCATGAGAGCTAACAGGAGGGCAACAGCATGCTGGGCTACAAAATAAGCGTGACCGTGCCCGTTTACCAGCACAACTCCCCTTGAGGGGTCTAGTGCCCGGAAGAGGGAGAGTAGGTGTTTGACGCCTGTAGCCGGGTTGATGAAGAGCTTTAGCTTCCGGGCTCGCTCAAGGAGCTCCTTGGTGGGACGCCAGCCCACGATGACCTGGGCGTCGGGTGCATGCTCGAGAAACCGCCCCTCTGTTGCCTCCTCTGGGAAGATGAGGTTCAATCGGGGGATGTCGCTGAGCCTTGTTGTGAGGTGTTGCCTGAGGGGCTCGGAAATTGCCCGGAGGAACAGGACGTTCACTGCCTCCGTCATGGACTGTGCTTGTTCGCTTCTCGTTTAATAGACTTCTGCAAGAGCCTGCAAAGTAATCCAATTTTAGTGTTTGGAGTGGGGGTTCCCGCTACCCTGCCCCACCAAGGAGTAATACTGGAGTTTATATCAGAAAAACCTAACTAGAAAAATAGGCTTCTGCTCAAAGAACAAGAAGGAGAAAAACAGAACCTTGCATGTGACCGTTCGCGGCAAGCTCTTCCCCACACCAAGCCAAGCACGGGTCATCGACGAGCTGATGCGTAGGCAGTCTGCCTGCACCCGCTACGCTTACAACCGCATATGTGAGGGAAAGACCAAGACAGAAGTAGAAGTGGATTTGAAGGAGAAGTTCCTAAGACTCAACTCCCGGTACCGCCGGGGCGCTTATACGCGGGCAAGAACCAATTTTGAGGCAGCAAAGGAGCATGTAAAGTCGGGTGGACTGATGTCGCAGGAGAAGGTGGTGTTCGGCGGCAGAAAAACCCTACAAAAGCGGGAATGCGGTAGAATCACCCAAAAAGAGTGGCGAAGCCTCAGGATGAATCAGCTGTTCTCCAGCGGCGACAAATCCAAGGGCGGAAATCTCAACCTCCGCCTCCTCCAAAAAGAAAACCAACTACACCTGAGAATGAATGTTGGGCTTTGTGAATGGATTTACATCCCTGCGTACCTTGCGAGTCAGATCCCTCGCTTTGTGGCTGGAAAGACTGCTTATGGTGTGCGGGTATTGCGGCGAGGTAAACACTACGAACTACGCATCAACTATGAGGAAGCTCATCCTGGTCCCACCATCGGATTCCAGCAGGGCGCGGTTGGTCTGGACTTTAACCATGACACCATTGACTTAGCGGTTACCAATACTCAGGGACAGCTCAAAAAAATCCACACCATCGACTGTCCCAGTTTAACCTGCACCAAACGGGGTAAGCGGGCGTGGCTGATAGGCAACTTAGCCAAGAAGGTGGTGAGGTTTGCCAAATACTGGAGGCGCGGACTGGTCTTGGAGCGCCTAGAGGATGTAGCGAGGGGCAAGCCCAACCAGCACAAATTCACCCACCGTAAATTCCTCGAAGCGGTAATACGCTGTGCGGAACAAGAAGGTGTAGCTGTCCGCCAAGTCAATCCTGCCTACACCTCAGTAATAGGGCGATGGAAGTACGCTCCCTATTATCATATCACGGTCCATCAAGCCGCCGCGCTGGTCATTGCGCG
>CBDVBC010000233.1:0-3731 GCA_965372125.1 Candidatus Hermodarchaeota archaeon
GTTCAAGCCCAATCCAGTACTCGCAGGTAACGGATACAATGTTGCAGAGTTAATAGAACTGCCTTATTCACAAATTCTGCACCACCAGATTGAGTAATTTAAGGGATGGTCCTCTATTAGCCCATTTAAACTTTCAATTTATTACGGGAGGCCCTCTGAGCTTTTTATCAATGAGATCCCATTCTGTGCTAACATTAACAAAAGAAATCGAGGTTAAAATCAAAACCTCGTAGAATGCCGTTCTTCTCGAAATATCACGTGGTAAGAAATTTATGGAAGACACCGCGTGTTAGCCATGTAAACCTTATCTACTGGAGTTTGAGGATATGTGTTTCAAATTCTTGCGAGACAGCATGATAAATAACATTTCACTCACTCTTGGAATCTTTGAGCCTGTTATACAGATGGTAAACCTTGTCTGTCATGTTCTCAAACGCTTCCTTAGTTTCTGCGAGCTGTTTCTTGAGTTCTTCAATTTCTTCTTGTTCATCACGTGTTAAGGATGTGAATATTCAGACTCCGGAAGTTTCTGAGCCACTACTGGTTTGATTGGAGGTAAACCGGTGAAGGCTTTGATATCAGGCGAAATCGACTATTTTCGGAAACTCCAGCCTCTCGCCGCAGCCGACACAGAAGAATTCGTCGTATAACGCCCGAGTTTTACATTTGCCGCAGACGGCGAGGGCGAGGATCGGGACGCTGTTTCCGGTGATTCGCTTGGCGAGGATTGCACGGAGTTTCGTCTCGACCAAGTCGGTCGAAACAAAGTAGAATTCGTCGCTTCCGCCAAAACTGTTTGCCAGCTTGTTTAGCCGGCGACCAATCTCGGTTAGGGGCTGTCGGATTGTTCCCAGATGCGCTCGGTAGAGTTTTGCCTTTTCTTCGCTAAGTTCGTTCATTTTTAGTCCGTCCTTCTTGATACCTCTGCAGGCGAGGTACATCGGAAGGCGATGCATCCACCGCTAATATAAATGCCTCACTTTAGCCCAAAGCTGACCCCGAAACACTAAGTTCTCAAGTCGGGTTCTCTTAACCTCAATAACATCTCCAGTTCTCCAAGGTCTTTACATACTTGCTTCTCCGCGTCCATAAGTAATTCTCTAAGTCTACTAGCTTCATCCCTTAGGTGATACTAAAACAGGAGGAGTTCTCTCCTCCCTACCCCTTTTTTTGTGATGCTGGCTTGACATGTGTGACATTATATTGCCTCCACTAGTTTCTCGCCGAGAACGGATTGTCGCTGCGTCGTTATTGGCTCCGGATTCAAAGACCGCGCCACGCCGTCAACTATCATCGAGACTCGGAGCGAAGAAGGAATGCCGCCTACTGATTCAATGTATTTGGCGACAACGTCTCTAACCGATCGGTCGACTTCTTCTTGCGGCAGATTCGCGTGTACGCTGTTACGGATAACGATTTTGATTCTCTTGAGTGCAGTCGATTCCTGCTGGAAAACAGACGCGCACCCAGAAGAAAACAAGATTGTGGAATCGAATCGCCTCTTATGGAAGACCGGGAAAACCCAGCGGCGAAAACCACCGTCGCGGGTTGTCCATTCGACTTGAACGCCTTGTCTTTGCCTCGTCACTTTCTTCGCCTCCCGGTGCCTAGATGCTTGTGGATGCTCTCGCGGAACTCGGCTCGGTCGACTACTGCAACGCGGTCAAGCTCGATTAGGGTAATCGTGGCAGAAGACTCGCCCGCGTCGTCGGTTAAGCGCGCAGTCATCTTGAGGTTGTCGATGTAACCCCAAGGATGAAGCGGCGCGTAGGTCACATCGAAGGTTCCGATTTCCTGTCTCGCTTGTCGCGCCGCTTCCTTTATCTCCTTCTCAGTAGCAACAAAACCACCTTCCTCCTAGAACCCAACCGCGACGACATCAACAACTAAAGTCGTGCCAGCGGCGACCTCATAAAGCGAGAAACCGACGACGTTCCCGCTGACCGAGACCGATTCCGGCCCGAAGGCGTGAACCGCCGGGCTGGTAGCAGAAGTCGAATGGATCTGCAAAACCGCGTCGATTGTTTTCAGTGCGGGGAAAGTCGCCGTCAGGTAAACGGTTCCCGCGCCGACTACTTGCGTAATCGTGACTTTTTCCTCAGTTTGCCCGTCGAGTCGTGTTCCGACGATGACCATTATTCGCCACCTCGGAACCTAGCGAAGAAACCCTGGATTCGTTCGCGAATCGTCACGACCACACTTTGTAAATCGATGATTTCGACGGTGCCTTGCATCGGTTCTCTACCTTCTCTTCGCGGTGCGAGTCCTTCGAGCCGTTTGAGCCTTTCACGGTCTGCCGGGTGAGATGTATGAATCCCGTAGCGACCAAAACCGACTAGCGCGATTTCCTGGGTTGGTTCTTCTTTACGCTGTTTTCTTGATAACATCCTATGAATCACCTCCACTTCTGACTCGTCGGGAGTTTATTCGTTGCCTGATTAGAATTAGAGTTGAAATCCATTTCTGTCTCAGGAATTGGGGTCGCATTGTGTGCTGAGGCCCTGGGATGATTCCCATCACGGATGGCATATCCGCGATGTCTTTATCCCTTAATGAATTGTCGATGGAGCCGAATCTATCCTCGATAAGGAGCGACGTGACAAGTATGGCTTTGATTTGTTATTGAACACTCTTGGTGTTGAGGACCATTCTATGTACAGCTGCATCGCCTGTGTCAGCGCCTGCCCAAAGAACTTCCCAACACGATAGTCCTAGGCGTGGAAGCCAAAACCGAAAGCAAGATAAGCGAATGCCTGCAAATGCCTAACACAAGGATTTAGGTGATTTCAATGCCAGTTGAAAAAGTCGAGAAACGTTCTGGTAAAACAGAACCCTTTATCAGAGAAAAAATTGTAGTAGCAGCCGTTAAAGCCGGGGCAAGCCCCAAAGAAGCGCGAAGAATCGCTGACTTGGTTGAAGGGAGTCCTGAGCGATTAATACGAACTGAAGCGATTCGTGGAAGGGTGCTCGAAGAACTGGGAAGGGAAAACCCCCGTGCTAGGGAGAGCTGGATTGCCTACGACCGTTCCAGAGGAAGACCGCTTTAACTGGACGCTGAGCGGGAGTCTACCTCGCCCTCCTAACAGGATACCTGTTAGGATTCTGAGTATAGAAATGTTTATTCTCATAGATGCATTTTGGGTAGAGGACTAGCTTTGGCACGACATAACCTTGCTGAGCGGCGAATCGGGTTCTTACTGAACCCCATTGCAGGATTGGGGGGCCGTGTAGTGCTCAAAGGATCAGATAATGTAACGGAGGAAGCGTTTCGCCGTGGAGCACAGCTTGTCGCGCCAGAACGAGCGCTTCTCTTCTTGGAGACATTGCTCAGAATATTGCCTGCTGCGGCTGATGCGGCGTGGATAACGTGTCCTGCGCCAATGGGTGCGGGTGCGACACAAGCAGCGGGGCTTACAGCTGATGTCCTTCCAATGACTTTAGATAATCCAACGACCGCACAGAATACACGGGAAGCAGTTCGTCAGCTTCTAGAACATCAGGTCGACTTGATAGTGTTTTGTGGTGGGGACGGAACCGCAAAAGACATCTTGGATGCCCTACCGGACCCTGAAGCTGTATTAGTGTTAGGGGTTCCTGCTGGAGTCAAAATGTACAGTGGAATCTTTGCCTTTTCAGCCGAAGCTGCAGCGGGTGTGGTCGCCGATTGGTTAAGGGGAGAGACTCAGGTCGAGGATTTTGAGGTGATGGATGCTGACGAGGAGGAGATCAGA
>CBDVBC010000234.1:0-3718 GCA_965372125.1 Candidatus Hermodarchaeota archaeon
CCACACGCCAGAGGGTTCCATTGATTGTCATCAGAGCTGCGCGGTATTCCGGGGGCTCTAAACTAGCTAACAGCGTCTGAAGACAGGGCATATTGTGGGCTTGAGCAACCGCATAAAAGGCGACAAGAACAAGGAGTGGGATGAACCTGATAAAAGGTCCTTGGGTTGGGAAAAGGAGGAGTAGGTTGTCCCCAAAAACTGGTGAGAAGGGAATGAGAGCTAGCGCAAAAGCATACAGGGGAAATGCTACTAGGATCAACGTTCTTTCTGAGTAGCGCTGTGATAACCTACCAACTTGTGTAGCGCATAGAGCAGTAGAAATTGACATACTAGCGATAACTAGACCTCGAACAAACGAATCTAAACCAAACATCACATATAGAAACGAGGGAAAATATGTGATGAGAACCCCATATAACATTATGAAAGTAATTCCGCTACCAATGAATATCCCGAAGACTTGGCGGTTTTTCATTGCCCGCCAAGCGTTTTTCAGGTATTTGCTGAAGCTAATTTTTTCTTCCTCTGGTTCCGGGTTGTCAAGCCCCCAGAGGGTGATAATTCCGATTGGTAGGGCGATTAGAGGAAGGAAGAAGGGGAAAAACCAGCCAAATATAGCTAGGAGACCTCCTATGGCGGGATAGGCAGCTGTCCCTATACTAGTTACGCTGGCGTTGTAAGCCATCGCGTTGGCTCTATCCTGACCTTTGTACAAATCACCGATTATCGTCAAATTGAGGTACCCTAAGGAACCCGCTCCTATTCCTTGAAGGAAACGGAACCTCAGAAGAAACAGGAAACTCGGGGCTAGGGCACAAGAGAACCCTGCTAGGGAAAACAGTACCAGGGAGGGGATGAGTACGGTCTTTCTTCCTAGGCGATCAGCTAGAACACCGAGTATGGGGGTAAAAATGACTCCGGGGAGAGTGAATGTCGAAACGAGCAGATATTCTGTTCCTACAGGGATGCTCCATGCAGCGGCTATTGTTGGGATTGCAGGACTGATGCTGGCCACACCTAGCACGGCCATCAGTGTCACGCCAAAGACGATTAACAGGTTTCTGTCAAAGTACAGCCTATTGGTATCAGGATTGTTACCTTGTTTGTGACTTCCTGCTCCCATATTTTCTTTTCAGGTGTGCTCAAAGTTATTAAGACTTTGGAATGCCTTTGAGAGCAGAAGCTTTTTTTGCGTTATTCGGTTTGATGTGTTGTGGAGGTTTCGATTAGAGTATGCGTATTGCGCACATTGGCATCGCGGTCAAGGATGTAGAAGCTGCCCTGAAGCTGTACCGCAATTTGGGTCTGGAACCCGAACATACAGAGATTGTGGAAAGCCAGCAGGTGAAGACCGTTCACATACCCGTCGGTGATTCAAGCATTGAACTCCTCGAATCAACTAGCCCAGAGGGTGTGATCGCCCGTTTCATCGAAAAACGGGGCGAGGGCATCCACCACGTTGCCATCGAAGTACCAGACATTGAGGAGGCACTAGCCCGGTTAAAGGAGGAGGGATATCGGCTTATAGATGAAACACCGCGCCGAGGTGCTTGTAACATGTTGATAGCCTTTGTCCATCCAAAGAGCGCAAACGGCGTTTTGCTAGAGCTCTGCCAGCGAGCAGATTAATCGGACCTACCCTCCTTTTTGAGGTTTCTCTATGACAGAGCATCCTGTGCTTGTTGAGTCTCGCGACGATCCCTTCCAGCACGCTTTCTCAAACATGGCGAGAATAGTTCTCCAACGGCTCTTACACTTTAGGGTGCTAACGTCTACTAACACCTATGCAAAAGAGCGGGGTGTTAAAGGTGAACAGGAAGGTCTTGTCGTTCTAGCTGACACCCAAACCGCTGGCGTTGGTCGCCTAGCCCGGTCTTGGCATTCACCACTTGGTGGATTATATTTCTCAATCCTCTTGCGCCCTGTAATGCTGACTCCTACCGAAACGCAACTCATCACTTTGGCTGCGGGCGTCGCAGTTGCTAAGGTTCTCCAGCAAGCTCATGGGCTACATGCTACTCTGAAATGGCCGAATGATGTATTTCTAGAGGGTCGAAAAATAGCAGGCATTCTTACCGAGCAAAGCCTCGTTGGTAACCAAGTAGATTTTGTTGTGGTAGGTGTTGGAGTAAACGTAAATAATATTACTAGTGAATTTCCTGCAGACCTCAAATCCAGCGTTACTTCACTCCAAGAGGCTCTGGGGCGCCCTACTGAGTTGCCTCGGCTTTTTGGTTACCTCATTGGTCAGTTAGAATATTGGTACTTACGACTTCGCGATAAGGGTTTTCCCGCTATTGCACCCCACTGGCGTAAGCTCTGCAACCATCTTGGAAGAAGTGTCACCGTCGTTTCACCTGAAGGAGTCGTCAGCGGAATAGCAAAGGATATTGCTCCTGACGGTAGCCTCATTCTCGGCACAACTACCGGCAAGCAAATCATTCGATTCGGTGACGTTGATCATCTTCCCTAGACCCAACGAAAGGCTTCTAGGAGGTTTTCCAGAGCCCGTGGATGTTGCAGTATTCCCGGGCAATGATTTCTTTACCCTTTACCTCGAATTCTGCTTCGGGTTTGGCTCCGGGCTCAAGGAACTGACGATAACTCTTACCGTCTACAAGAATTTGGATCCATTCAATCCAGTGTTTCTCCTCCATCGGATGAGGAGTTGAACCAACTGTCACGCGGATTCCATTTGTTGTCTCTTCAACCACAGGAACGTGTTTCTCAGTGGTATAATCTGCTGTCTGCTCTTCCTGTAATTGCATAGCCTGGCCACAGCATACTAGGGTTCCTCGCCCGGTGTGTAGTAATTCTACAATATTTCCACAGATTTTGCATCGATAAACTTGTAACAATTCTGTCATCTTTACTAACATCCGATCCGTAATCCCATGACACTACTAGCAGTTAGTAGTTAGTACCTCTAGGTTTTTGGCTGTTTTCTCTTAATAATTTTCATAAGAGTTTCATAAGCTTCCTCGCCCACACATTCCTTCGCGAACTCACACCACTCCACACAAGAGAGGGCTTCATTGTATATTGTGAATCCGCATTCTTCGCAGTCCATCTTGACGTCGTCGGAGAATAGTTCTATCTCTTCTCCGCATTTTGGGCATGTCTTGTATTTTATGGTAGGTCGCTTGAGGTCAGCTGCACCTGGGCAATCGTCGAGTACCATCGGGATTAACTCGTTATATTCTATCATCTTCCACGTATATATAATTTTCTTTTTTCTAAGATGATAAATATAGGTAAGAGGTAGTCGAAAATACCAACAGGCACCTTAGAGAAATTGTGGAACTCGTTCCTAGTATAAAGATAAAACAGTACTAGACCTTCAACAGAGGGCCAGTAACTGAATAGCCCTAAAGTCCGCTATTCATTGTCCACGGTTTCTACTCAGATAATTCTGCGTAGGGTCTGACCTAATTCGGTGAAGTATCTTTGTAGACCCTTCGGAGTACCCTGAGATAGCCAACCTTTGGCCCCGGCATCTTTGGAATACTCTTACCAAGCTCTTCATCAGCAGCCTGTTCAAGAGCTGCCATGATTTTGCCG
Organism: Candidatus Hermodarchaeota archaeon; assembly: GCA_965372125.1. Taxonomy (GTDB): domain Archaea; phylum Asgardarchaeota; class Hermodarchaeia; order Hermodarchaeales; family Hermodarchaeaceae; genus YT-063. The sequence goes on from CBDVBC010000234.1 coordinate 3,562, forward strand.
CAGCAGAGGCTGCTCTCTTCGGTGCGCTCTAATTTTCCGCAGGTTTTACATTCATATTCAAATAGTTTTCCAGTCATTTTAGCCACAACTTTCGTCCTACTAGTGCCCTCATTCTCTCCAAAGAAAAGAGTTGTTTATATTTTTTTCTCTTTTCTGC
>CBDVBC010000235.1:0-3699 GCA_965372125.1 Candidatus Hermodarchaeota archaeon
TCAACCTAATCAAGGCTGCTGTGAAGCGGCTGAAAATGGCTCTAGTAGTCAAACCACACCTTAGATCGAAAAGAAAACGAGGTCCCAAACAATGTCAGAAACAGAATCAGGCTCAACCCGAGCAAAAGGATCAAAAAGAAGACGATCACGGAAGTCCGAATCGAATTTCTTAGAACTATTCGAACGCGCAACAATCTCCCGAGAAAAGGCGAGCAGTGACAACCTCGTCCTGGAAGGACAGTACGAAGTAGCCTACGAGGCGATAATGGACGCGTACAATGCCGAACTCTACGCTGGTATTATTGGACCAGTTGGAGTAGGAAAAACAATCCTCTGCCGGCGGATAGCTGAGGACCTCAAGCGCGGCTTCCATTGGGTCACTTTCAGCGACCTCATCCGTCCATCGACTCTCATCGGGTCCTTCGACCCTACCTTGGTATTCAAGATTGGTTACTCTCCTGAATCCTTTGTTCCAGGACCGTTCACCCTTGCCTGCCTAGAGGGAAGCGTCTTCCTCGCGAACGAGTTAAACCGAGGGGATGAATACGTACTGAACTCGCTACTTGATGCTCTAGAGGAAAGACGCCTTTACATACCTCAGCTTCGAACTTGGATCAAGGTTCACAAGGATTTCTTCTTCATCGCTGCTATGAACCCTCTTGAATTCAAGGGGACGAGAGACTTACCACAAGCAGTTAAGGACCGGATCAAGGTTTGGTGCCGTCTAGTGTATCCCTCTCGCAAGATTGAGGAAAAAATCGTCCGATCCCAGTGTCCCGAAGCGGAGCTATCGTCAACAGCTCTGGATCTTATCCTTACTCTGATTGAAAGGTGTCGGTCCTCCCATCAAATCGAAAAACCACCCAGTATACGCACAAGCATTGGAGTTGCGAAAATGCTCGCAGCAAGAATGAAACGATTCAAGCTAGAGGAGGCGCCAAATGAACTGATAGCCGAAGTCGCCTCTCTGGTACTTCCCGAGTCAATCGAGGTACTGCCAGGTCAAGACCCGAATAACATCGTGAGGAACCTGTGCGTTGAGGTGCTCGGGTTTGGGTAGCATCGACCTCGACAACCTCTTTGTATCCCTTCCACCCCCAATTTTTGCAGCCCAGTTCTGTGAACAGATGCGTCACCAACCTGATATAGAAAATGTTGTGAGCACCAGGCAGGCAATAGCAATCACCAAGCTCTTAATAGCCACCTGTTTCCGCAAAGGAAATGTCAACCTACTCCCAGATGACTACATTCGTGCCGCGATCATTTCAACAGTTCCTGAGTTCCAAGAGGTCGCCGAGCAAGTCGTTCTCAACATCCTCTTCCCGCGCTTAAGAGAAGTAGAGGAAGAAAACATCACCCAAAGAGCAGGAAAGGGTAAGGGTAGTCGCCCAGGGCAGGTTCCAGCAGATGCGGTTACTCCCGATAAGATGGAGAAAGACTTGTCGACAGATATCTTGGAGGGACTAGCGGATTTCCTCAGTGAGGTCGCACCCGATTTTGCCTCAAGGGGAATCCAATCCAGTCAAGGACAATCACAAGATGATCAGACTGATGAACTAGACTTCTTTTTCCTCGCAAACGGAGAGTGGCAGGCGGGTCGCCAACCCTACAAAAGCCTGCTAGATACCTTGGATAGCCACACAGATATCCTTTACAGACAGATACAGAGCCTTCCACAGCTAACCCAGCATGTAAAACAGCGGATGATGCCTTCAATAAATCAGCTCTCAAGGACAGACCTTGCCGCGATTCCCCACGCAGACGTCTCCAATGAAGTAATGCAGAAAACGAGAAACCCTGTTGAACAGGCAGTAGCACAGCATGCAGCAAAGCAAAGTAGCGGATTTAAGGAGACATCACAACAACTGCTATCTGACAGTCCAGTAGATTATACTAGGATGGCTCGCGCACTTTCCGAATCGGGAAGCATCACCAAGGAAACTTTTCAAGAAATGGTCGAAGCTGCGGCTCAACGAGCTAAAACCAGCTCGGAAATCTACAACATCATAAAGACCGCAGAGACACTAACACCAAAAATGAGGGAAAAACTGTTCGACCTTATTGGGAAAGAGCCCTCCCTTACCAAGGCCCTTGAAATAGCTTCTTCCCTAGAAAAACTTCCCTCGATCACCGATCCCCTCCTCATGGATTTCCTCAAGCAAGTTCTTGCTAAACCCGAAACCGCCTCCAAGCTCTCCTTCAGAACCTTACCCTACATTCCCTTTTACAGTAAAGATATTGAGAAAGCAGTGGAAAAAGCCTTTCAAAAAGAGCTTAGCAAACTCCAGGAAACTATGCGCTCAGGAGATTTCAGTGAACTCTACGATGAAATCATGAGCACACGTGATCAGACACAGAACGCTTATTATCAAAAAGTCCTAAAAGATCTCCAGAACCAAACTGGTAACGAATGGTTACAGTCAATCACCTCTCGTCAAAGCTTCTTGAACGTGGGCCACCAGCTAGCCAGACAGAAGCTGGAGTTCGATGAGGAGAAAGTGATGTCCCACGGACTGAAGATTGGCTGCAACAAGGAAGAAATCAATGAGTTTCTTTACTCAAGTTTTGAAAAATTTATCAAGGCAATCAAGGAAGGCACCAGGGATGCCCGGGGATACACAACCGCCCTCAAACGATTAAAGCTCAAGCCTGACCAGATGCAGCAGGCAATGGACACAGCGTTCCAGCATGAGAACAGGGAGGCACTTGCAGCCTTTGCCAGCCAAGACCTCGCTGCCATGACCCAACACGCCACAAAGAGCGGGGGTTCGGAAAAACTGGATTTACTACTTTCTTCTCTCTCGGCAGGGTCTGGAGAGGATCTCCTCAAGCAATGGTTCATACATAGGGACAAGATTCCAAGTCAGGCTAGGGAAAAACTTAGGCGGGTCCTGAGAAAAATCGTCATAGCAACCGCAATGGACATGGCCCGAATGAGGCTGGGGTCGGCGGAAGACGGGCTCATGATATCGAACACGATCCGACCCTACCGGGATGGAGACGAGTTTGACCAAATAGACATCGAGGGGACGCTCGACGGCATCATTTCGATGGGCAAGGACCTTTCCCAGATTGTGCCCGAAGATTTAATGATACACGAACGGAAGAGGGGAAGAGTAGCACTACTCGTTCTCCTAGACGTGTCAGGCTCAATGAGCGCAATAGAGCGGCTCTCCTACTGTGCCCTGCTCGTCACACTACTCGTTTCTCGCCTAAAAGAACAAGAAATAGCCATCGCTCTGTTCGAATCAAACACACATGTGATCATGGAATTTGAGGATGAAAAGCCTGAAATTGAAAAAATCATCGACGAGCTCCTTGAAATTCGGGCAAGGGGTGGTACTGTTGTCAACAAAGCACTTGCCTGGGCCCTTAAACAGTTCCAAAAGGTTGAAGCGGAGAAAACCTACTTTGTGGCACTAAGTGATTTCATGCTCGCTAAAGAAGTGGGTACTGATGCGTCGTTTCAGGGAATCTTAAAATTCAAGCCAAAAACCTACCTTGTCGCACCAGCTAAGAATATTCGAGGGACAGAAATCAAGATGTGGCAGAAAGCCCTGAACGCATCTGCTGTAACTCTCAAATCAGAAAAGGATATCATCGATATTGTATGCAAAATTATATCCAATCGCTAGTAAATACTTGTTCGTCATTCAATGATGCTGTTTCTGTTCCTTGTAGTAATGTGTAGCAGGGAAA
>CBDVBC010000236.1:0-3692 GCA_965372125.1 Candidatus Hermodarchaeota archaeon
GTTCAATCCGTTGCGGTATTACACTGCTGAAGAGTACCTTAGATTATGTAAGCGAGATATCCAAGAACGGACTCGGTACCTATCAGATCTTTTTAGGGGACAGCAAGGAGAAGAGGAATTGGAAGAGGTCATCCATATTTGGGAGAGCTTTACACTCCCCGCCCCTGATGACATCCAACGCTTCTACGAGCGCTTCTACAAACCTAGGCCGGAATATGACTAGGTCCCAAAGTGCATTATAGGTAGACTTTTTCTACCACTAGAGCGTTCTTTCATTGTGCTGCTCTGTTCCCCTACTTTGTCATATCCTTTGGCTTATATTCCCGCCCCGAAACCGGAAACCTAAACCTTTAATGAGGTAACGTTCGAATAATTGCTAACACTTTATGCTATGAGATGTGTTTCCTATGCCTTACACCGATTTACCTGATGGCAGTCGCATGTACTACATCGAGAAAGGCGACGGCCCTGTAATTGTCTTCCAGCACGGTTTTCTTGGTAGCAGCTAGCTCTTCGAAGCCCAAGTGGACTACTTCAGTGAGAAGGGCTACCACGTATTGCCTTTGACCTGAAAGGACATGGAAAATCCGACAAACCCATAGAGGCTAGCTATCGCCTCCCCCAATTCGCCGAGGAAATCGATCACGCCCTCGGCCAAATCATTGACGACGAGAAAATCACCCTCCTTGGCCACAGTATGGGCGGTATGATCGGCCTCTGCTACGCCACTGACCCAGCCCTAAACCCACGGCTGAAAGGCTTGATCCTCCAGGGTACCACCCCAAAACTACGGAATCCCTTCCTTGAGCAATATATCGAGGGAATGCGGTCTGGTGTGTTGCAGGTTAGTGACCGTGCCTCCATCGAAACCGCCATGGTAACGCTGTGCTTCAATAAAGTCTATCAAGAGACCAACCCCGAACTCGTCAAAGAATTCGTGGACCGCACCCTCACCAACGAACAATTCGTGGGTCTCCGGACGATGGAAGCCGTCGTACAACACTTCGACGCAACCGACAAACTCGACACAATCAACATCCCCACCTTGCTCCTCCACGGGGAAGCGGACATCTTCATCCCCAACTCTAGCAGCGAAGCACTTCACGAGGCGCTCCGCCACTCAGAAATAGTCATCTGCAAAGGCCAAATCGGCCACATGCTCCAATACGAATGCACAGACATCTACAACGATGCCATCGAAGAACACCTAAACCGAGTCGAAGGATGGACAGGCTAGCAAAGTACCAAACTTCCTGAAAAAGTGAGGAAGGGAGGCTTGACGCCTCCATTAGAGCTGAGTCTTCGCTATCACTATCTCCGTCTTCGACGTATCAACACTATAGCCACGACGAGTATTGTGATCCCTATTGCAGCCTTAATCATACTGGTAGCATCATCAGTAGAAGATACGAAATGGGTCTCCTTTCCTCTTTCAGAATCCTTCCTAGAATTAACAGTGTTAATTCAGACTATATTCTGATTTCCACGCTTAAAAGTGTTTCATTAGAATCTGGGAGACTACAAACTAGATCACGCGGATTGCATCACGGAGTAGCTGCACATCACGAGTAATCACAAATGCCCGACCCCACAAAGACATGAGCGGCAAAGATACTTATCCAACACCCCGTAAGAATGAAGTAGCAGCACATCCATTTACAATATACACTTATTGAATGAAAGTGATTGAGGTGTAGAGAATGGACAAACTTGGTAAAATCAAACGAATTAAGCCACGTGATATCTGGACAAATGAAGCTCAAGACTTCACGCCATGGCTTCAGAAAAATATCCGTTTGCTTGCTGATAAAATTGGAATTGAACTAGATATCACAGAATCGGAGGGGGAAGTTGGGAGTTTCCGAGTTGACCTTGTTGGAAAAGTCCTTGGAACAGGTCGCCCTGTAATAATAGAGAATCAGCTTGGTTCTACAGACCATGATCATTTAGGAAAATTGCTAACATATGCCGCTGGGAGAGATGCTAGGGTAATAATATGGATTGCCACAAATTTTCACGATAAACACATACAGGCATTAAAGTGGCTAAATGACATTTCCGGAGAAGATCAGGGCTTCTTTGGTGTTCAGCTAGAAGTAATCAAAGTTGATGATTCAAGACCTGCACCAATCTTCGATATTGTAGTTCAACCTAGTGAATGGGTAAAACAACAACGACAAATAAGTAGACAACGTACTCCTAAGCAGATCGCTTACCAAAGTTTTTTCAACGCACTCATTTCACAAGTGAAGCAACAACACCCAGGTATAACATCTGCAACTAAGGGCCTCCCACAAAATTGGTACGAATTTCCTACAGGGAGAAGCGGATTCCTTTACGTAGTATATTTCGCGAAAGACTCGCGCTTTCGCGTTGAACTTTATATAACAACAGGTGATAGGGAACTAAACAAGCGAGCCTTCGAACATTTCCAAAGAGAGAAAGAGAATATTGAAGAAGAGATATGTTCCAAACTTGAATGGGAAAAACTAGAAGAAAGGCGCGCCTCTCGAATTGCACTTTACGAAAGAGGAAGCATTGAAGACCCGCCTGAACGGTTAAAAGAATTACAAGACTGGGCAGTAGAAAAAATAGGATTATTCAATCAGGTGTTCCGCGAACGAATCAGACGTTTTGAATGACTTGAACATCCAACAGTCTTCAGACAATGGCTTGGAAATTTAATTCTTCTCTTTGGAGTTGCTTAGTAACACGCAATAATATCTCTGGTTCACTTGTAGCCCAGCTCTTAAAATCAGCAAACTTACGCTTATGCATTGGCGGTGCTAGAAGACCAAAACGCATCGCATCCTCCTTCCGACCAGTCTGCGCCTGCCACTGAACTGACACCCGACCTGACTTCTCAAACAAAGTAACAAACACCGGATAATCATTCACACCAATACCAATGCTGCGACAGAGAGAAACCTCATCCTTGACGAGATGACATGGATTACCCAAGATACACTGCATAAGCCTTTGAGCCGAAGCCCCTATTTTGGAATCTTTGGACTCTGTAAGTCTACTTAATTTACCCCAAGTTAACCGGAAAATTCTTGCAGGTTTATCGGGATTACTAAAGGCAAGAGATTTTTCATTACCAACTCTTCTTATGAAAGCAACACTTTCTTCAGTAATTCTCGCCTTAAACTGGTATCGCTCAGCCTTTACACCAGCATCCAGTACTATCGCACGAGCCCATTGAAAACGCCCACGATTCCAATCTGTTATATAGAAGTTACCATCCTCTGGGACGATTTCTTGGAAGTAGGCACATTTCACATCCACCGAGCCATCAATGATGTACCGAGGAAGTCTCACTTCTTGTAGTGCTTTGTCACCTATCGGCATCCCCCATGCCTTTAGAAGCCTACCAACCACCGCAGGAGAATAAAGGTACGTGGTGCTCTTGTGGGATTTCTCTCGAATCTCAACATCTCCAAGCTGACGAATTAACGCTCTCACATACTCACGACGATTATAATCACCTTCACCGTACCCCAAAGTATATGCTTCATCAAGGTGCCCATCACAAATCATCGTAGCATAAAGACGTGTGCGTAATGACTCCACTGAGGGGAATAATGGACTGAAGACACGTCCACGGCCAAATATTCCCTTTCCGATGTAATTGATAAGAGGTCTGATATCTTCCAAGGTTTTATTTGTTGCAGAGAGGAGAAAATGGAGGG
>CBDVBC010000237.1:0-3688 GCA_965372125.1 Candidatus Hermodarchaeota archaeon
CATTCGAAGGAGTGGATGGTCCGAAGACAGATACAGAGACGGAAGTGGAATTTGGTTTTTTCATCGAACCTGATGTTGATGGAATAACCGCTATTCAACGAGATATTCTTGCTCTAATCCTTAAACTCCGAAAAGCCACATCAGCAGTAGTAGCCGAAGAGCTTGGTATAGCAAAGGGAACTGCCTCCAACGAGCTGAAAAAACTCTTTGATCTACGTAAGCTCCGCCGGCGTAAAGCTCACCGTGGCTTTGAATATCATTCTAACTAAATCTTTAAGTGATTACCAACTGAATTAGTATGTAAGAACATTCAGTTCGGAAATGAATGAGGACTAGACACAATGTCAGGTGAAAATTTTGACTATCTTTTCAAAGTAGTACTGGTGGGTGATGCTGAAGTCGGCAAAACCAGCCTCACCACCCGATTTGCCTACGGCACTTTCACCGACCAATACATCAGCACATTGGGTGTCGATTTTGTTGTTAAAACACTCTCCTTGAATGGACAAACTGTAAAACTACAAGTCTGGGACACTGCAGGTCAAGAGCGGTATGCTGGGATTCGCCCGATTTATTATCGTGGCGCGAAGGGTGCAGTGTCGGTTTTTGACCTTACTAGGCATCAGAGTTTTGTGAATGTTGAGAAATGGTTCGAGCAGATTCAGCGCTATGCCGGTGACGACATTCCCGTTGTTCTAGTTGGTAACAAACTAGACTTGGCTGAATCCCGTGAAGTAACACAGAGTGACATTGACCAATTAATAGAAGAGAAAGGAATAATTTACTTTGAAACTAGCGCAAAGGTGGATCAAGGGGTCAATGAAACATTCAGAAAGATTTCTGAGCTAATTCTAATGAATGAGAAGACGAGGGACCAACAAGTAATCCCGGAATCATAATGAATACCAAGATGAAAACCCATGGGACTTAAGGCAAGCTCTAATAATGAGGTAGTCCCCGAACAAATCTGGACATTATTGGAACAATATGTGTCTCTTCTAACCAGATATCAGAGGGGGAAAGCTGAAATCTGGATAAAACTAGCAGCTGAATGCTTAGAGAAACAAGGCATCAGTGATCGAGTGGCGCTTCTTGAAGGAACATATCTCCTTCGTGGCATCGATGAGTTCGTTGATAACTTGATTACATATTTCAGCTACTACCGGAACCAGCGGCGAAGCCTACACACGCTCTTTTCATCTGTGGGTATTACTGATCCTCAGGTATTCGCTGAAATGGTAAGAAAAGCCAGCGATCCTCGGCCTGCCATACGGAATAAGGAACTCGACATTGATGGTATTAAATGGTTTCTCGGTCAATTCCAAGAGGATTACCAAATCGTAGAAAAGGATCAAAGAAAACTAATCAGTTATTTACCTCACCTTGAAAACCTATACACTGTAATGCAGAGTGACTTCCTTGAAAAATTCCTCGAAGTCCTTCGCTATGTAACCTCAGATGAAGCGAAACAACTCCAATTAAAAGGATTCACCGCTATCGCCGCTGTTTTGAAGGAAAAAAACCTTGACAAAGCCATTAATCTAGTAGCCGTTGCGATTACTGCCTTCGGCAAGTTTGCACTGGACCATCCAAAATTTATCCTCACCGATTCACTCGGGATCTTCGACGAGAAAGCCCTAGAGAAATTCGATCAGAAAATCCAGGAATTCGAAAAGATAAGGCAGAAATTCAAGGAACATGTTAGCTTGCACGACCGGACCCGGTGGATTTTCGAAGAACATCACAACCTACTATTTAGAAGCATTTTCAAGCTTCCTCCAATGGAAATAGACGAGATGATGCACAAGATTGGAGGAGGTATGGATCTACGGAAAATGACTTCCCATCTCAATGACTTCAATATGATGCTTCTAGGTATCTCCCAGAGTCTCTCTCTTTTTCTCGAGTTTAGAGCCTATCAAGATCAAATGATTAATCTTGTTGGTTCTTACAAGCAACTCGCAGGCTTCCTTAACTCCGAGCTACTTGAAATTCTCTATGAGACGGAAGTCCAGCACAATAAATTGTATCTCAAGTTTCGGAAGGGTTTCCAAGCGGTTCTTGACCAATTCCAGGGGACACTCCTCAAAATCACATCGGTATCCCCTGAGAATGCTGAAGCCAACGGTTCTACACAGTAACGGCTGAACTGGAATATTATAGGAATGCAGGAAAAGAAAGAATTAAGAAAAGAATCAGCGGAGGGTCTAAGAATAAGTAGTGTGGAGTAATTGTCTTTGAAGAAGATAAGAGTATATTCTGGACTTTTGCTATTAATGCTCTGCGGGCTGACAATAATCGCTCCTACCGGTTTTATGGCCGGGGGATGGAACCCAACAGCATTAACGCGGATGAACTTGTTTACAGCCAGCGAATTAATCGATAACCAACTCTCCGCTAAAGGAGATTCTCATTCAGCTGCATCTCCTATTTCCCTCCACAAGGTTGCTGGTGCTCCAGCAGAAATCCAGGCAATCATTGACCAGATAACAACTTCGGGCTACGTTGGTCACGTATCGAGGCTCGCAAATGGCTTCGGGAGCAGGATGGCAGGTCAACCAGGCAACGCAAAGGCTGTAGAATACATATTCAACTTTTTCAAAGCAGTAGGTCTAGAAGTTTCACTCCACGAGTTCAGTGGCAGCTCGCCAAACGTTGTTGGTATCTTACCCGGAGGAAACTCTCTTAATAATGCAGTAATAGTAGTGGGTGCCCACCTCGACACTACACCAACAGTATCACCAGGTGCTGACGACGACGCGTCAGGCGTAGCCGCAGTCTTGGAGATGGCTCAAGCCCTCTCTCAATACACTTACGACTATAGTATTCACTTCCTAGCCTTCAACCAAGAGGAACAGGGCCTCCTCGGATCAAAAGCCTATGCAGGAGAGCTGAACTATCAAAACATCTCAGTAGCTGCAATGATTAATTTCGATATGATTCACTGGGATAATCCTGATGCGCCAGAAGACGAAAAGATTGATATCGTCCACAATGGCGGCGCTAGCGGGTCGTTTGCTTCCTTAGCCGAAAGTTGTGGGAGGAACTGGTTGGATGCCCCCGTTAAAAAATTGTTTAACCCCATATTAACGATGAGTGACCATTCCCCCTTCTGGGATAACAACTACCCTGCGGTTTGGTTCTTTGAACGAGGGGGATTAAATCAACCCTACATTCACAGCGCGGCAGATTCCACTGCCCAGCCTGACTATTCATATGAATTAGGGACAGTGGTGGCTCAGACAGCGGCTGCTGCGGTTGCAGACTTCGCCACGATAGTCTCAACGAAGCCTGGCTTCCCTGAGGCAACCTTTGTAGCTCCTTCACCACCTCTTGGATATCTGAATCCTACAGAAGATGTATCTATCGTTCTTCAAATAGATGATGATTATAACGACGTGAACCGTGTAGAACTTTCCATAGATGGCGGCGACTGGATTGATATCTCAGCGGGGCTCAACGCAACTCACTGTAAATACAACTGGAATGCCACAGATGCCTACGGAGTAGTTTCGTTAAATGCCCATATCTTTGATGATGAAGGATGGATTGAACGAACCTCACATTCTGTGTTGGTAGACAGGGGGATTTCTTGTCTCATCGACAATCCATTACCCAATGAGGAAATCCTTCAAGCTAGCAAGTACACGATTTGGGTTAATGTCACAGACCCGGATGGTAAACCAAT
>CBDVBC010000238.1:0-3687 GCA_965372125.1 Candidatus Hermodarchaeota archaeon
GACAGACCCTGTGCCAGAGGCGCTCAGGAGTCTCGTTGATGGGGGTCGGATTGAGTGGCGGCTGAGCAAGGAGGAGCAGAAGCAGGCCGAAGCAGAGCGGCGGCGCAAGGAGAAGGAGGAGGCGGAACGGCAACGCAAGGAGAAGGAAGCGGAGCGGCGGGAGCTTGTGGGGTTCCGTGAGGAGCGGCTGCGCAAGGTGCTGGAGAAGGTTGAGCGGATTCCTGTGGTGCAGATGGCGAAGCTGCTCAGGTTCAGGGACCCAGATACGCTGATCGAGTGGGTGCTGGACCTCCCGAAGGATACACCCTTGCGGCTGGACGGGGACCACATAGTAATCCGGGGGAACACCACAGTCGACGAGATAGACCAGCTAGTAGCCCTGATCACAGATGTGGAGGCGTCGCCGGAGAAGAGGCGCAGCCACAAGCACGGGAAAACATAGAATCCACCCTAGTCCGGGGGGGCTCTGGTTCACCTCAAGTCCTCATGAGCCTGCACTCACATCAGCTTCACCTCACACCAAGCCCTCCCCCCTTGTCTTGGAGGGGTACGTTGTAGGAATCCTGTATTTCCTTCTAATGCTCTAAAAATGAGTCAGTGACCCTTGAAATCTATAAGTTATTATCGCCCTAGTTGTGAATTATCTGTAGTTATAATCTTGAAGACGTTAGGAGATTACTGTTTGAGTCTAAAACGGCTGGGTCGTATTGCAAGAGAGGCGCTAATGCTTGTGCGCGAGTTTATGAGTAAAGGCGACTTTGAACGCGCCTCCAAAGCAGCTCTCAAAGCTGCTGAAGCCTTTAGTGGAATCGCAAAGCACTCCTCAGGCAAGGCTCACCGTATGGCGTTAAAACGCGCAACGGTAATGATCGAAATCACAAAGGTACTCCGACGCGGCGAACCTCTACCATTAGATTTAGTAGAAGCCCTCGACAGCTTTTATCCCGCACCACCACCGCCAATAACACCACCCGAACCATCTCAGGAAACCGAAGAACCTGTTACTCCTACTAGTGAAAACGGCACTGAAGAGGTCTTTATTCCTCCAGAGGATGAGGCGCCCGTAACCGAGACAGAAACCGAAACGGAGTCCTCCATTGAGGTCTCCCACGAAGTTCTAGAAGGAATCGAAATCTCCCGTTGCCTTGTGGGTATGCTTAACCGGGCCAAGAAATCCATCCAAATCATGACAATGACTCTATCTGATGTTAGGACCATTAGAGTTGGCTCAGAGGATTGTGAAGTAAACCTTCTAGAGAGGCTAGCAGCAAAAGCTGAGGAAGGAGTGTCTGTCCGACTCGTAACAAATGACCCTTCGGCTTTGGGAAGTAAAAGCGACCATTTTCAGAAAGCAATCAAGAAACTGCTCCAGCTCTCTGATAAGGTTGAAATCCTCATATGCAGCCTAATGCACATCAAGGCAATAATCATTGATGAAGCAGAGGTCTTCGAAGGGAGCGCCAATTTCACCATAAAGGGACTCTCCGGAATCGGCGAGCAGGTGAGCTGGACTAATAATCCATCTTTCGTCAAGGAGTTCGTTGAGCGTTTCCACACTTTCTGGACTCATTCTGCAAAGGAATGTAATTCCTGCAAGAACCCGAGCTGCGAAGTACACCCCGCCAACCAACGCCTCTAGAGAAAGGAACTATCCTTCTGAAGCACAACAAAAAGTCTCGCCGCTTCAGCGTGAGGTAGTTACATCTTGAAATCGAAGGTCTTGATGAATTCCTCCATCATTTCTCGGAAATCACTTTCAAAAAAATAACTTATCCCAAGGTCCTTACGTCTTTTTCGTTCTAGTCTGAGGTAATCAAAAGCCCCTCTATTAAAATATTCTTCGTTGTTCTTAGCAATTTGAATCAACTGATCGGGCGATAAATCCGGATGTCTAGCCAGCAGTTCCATAATCTTTCGCTTGTAACATTCTGCCATAATTGTAGCATACCTACTAATTGCCATCAAAAATAACCTAAGTATCTTCCCATATACTGAACCATTGCAAGAGGGTTGTGTTATTTTACTTTTCTGCTTATTCAGCGCACTCTTCTTATGGGACCTGGGTCCCGATTCCAAACGACATACCACTCTTTGCCGCAGTATGGGCACGTGACCTCCAAATTAAAATTTCCCGATTCCTCTTGGTAAAAAAAGGGACCCAGTTACCATTATCTGGTCATTTATTAGTCGAATGCGTTTTGCCGCAATGCGGACAGTGGAGCCTGTCGATATACCTGGTCATTTACAGACATCCAATTCCTCTGGTCTCTTTACATCTTAATTCTGTTACCAGTTCGTTAACTGTGTTCTCTGAGATGTACCCATCACTTGTTACTAGGGTTCAACACCCTACGCTTTTATTCTCTGCTGTTATTCTTAAAATGCGCGGGCAATTCTCCCCTTGATGTGGTTCGGGCGTGTAACATTTATTCTAAGCATAATTTTTAGCTTCAAAGTAATCCTGAGTAGGAGGCTCACAAGCAACCTAAAATTAGTGGTTTAGGGGTTGCTACCCGCCCCTTTCTGGGAATCATAGGCTTTTTCACCTTATTACGGTGTATTCCAGTTTATATCGGCGCTATTACAGGTTTTCGAGGCTAATTAGACCCTATTTAGCACTATTCGTGGGCTTTATAGGCGCAGCAGCCTCTTCACCCCTTCTTTGGACTCAACCCTGCCAAGCAATCGGGGGCGAACGCTTGGCTACGAACGATGCGGACGAAACAGAAAATGGAAGCAATGCAACAACCGGCACCGAGCCGATCCCAGAAACAGCGGCTAAGAAAACGCCTGAAAGGAGTGCAGCATGCAATAGCGCAGCTAACAGACCGAACTCCACCCATGCCAAAGAAGATTGTCTTCTTTGACGAGTGTACTCTCTCCTCCCCGAAATTCTGCGGCTATTGGGAAGGAAACAACCTAGCGCTTGCGCAGCAGCTTCTTAATCGACCTGTGCTACTGGACGCAGTTCTCTACCGAGAAATGTACACTGCACTCCTGCCTCCCACAATACAACCGGTTCCCGAGAGCGCCGATCTAGGACTCCTTTGTGCCTACATCCACTTTGATGAGGTTCAGCGGGAAAGACTAGTCAAAATATGGCAAGCCGTCTCCCCCCGGCGCTACTTCGGTGATGTCACATACTTCGCGCCTCTCTCTCTACCAATGTTCAATCGAAGTACTCAGGGAACCTTCCTCCGGATTTTACTCCTTTATTTGGATGAGCTTGAGACATCTCAGAGGACCCTGACCACCAAAGAATACATCGACCTGATTGCAGCCTTCATGTTCAGTTACGCTTCTCCGTTGTCCGAGCAGGAACTCAGAGTGATCCACCTCGTCCAAGAGCACCCCAGCGCCTCCCTCGAAGAACTACAATCACACAGCTCTCTCTCACTCACCAGCCTGAGCGGGCATTTGAACGCTTTGAGAGAGAAGCTTTTCCTCTCCAAGTACTATAGGATCAACTGGCCAAAGATCCGGTTATCTCATGTAATGATTCTAGCGTATCCTGCAGCTGGCAGCCGCATTGATAAGTACATTGAACTCTGTCCATATCTTCGTAAAATTCACCGTTTCAGCGGCGCAAACGCACCTTATCTTATCTCCTATAATCTGCCAAGGCTTCGACTTCGCCGTCTCCGAGAATTCTACCAAGAGCTAACCAGTGTAGGCCACCTTAGCCGC
>CBDVBC010000239.1:0-3683 GCA_965372125.1 Candidatus Hermodarchaeota archaeon
CTGGTAAATGAAGAAGCAAAATTCTTGGCACTGGTCCCAGCTCAGTACCTCAAACCTTGTAGCCATCTTTGGTTCCATGAGTCATCGTAAACTAGTGGGCTCGTATTAATATTATCTACCGAAGCAATCGAGCAGGCAGTCCGAATCCGAAACCTTTCTAGCCTCCCCCGTCAGTTTCAGTTTTCTCCTTCGGCGGGAAAAGATAGTAGAGCATGTCCTCGAAGGTTTCGATAAATCCAGGCAACAACCAGATTGCGACAAGACACAAGACGAAGACTCCTCCCACACCCAAAACGAAGGACATGGGGTAATGCGCAAGCTCCCAGGGTAGTATCCCCATCTCGACCAGCCAGATCTCGTAGACGACGCGGAGGATGTTCGCCACAAAGAGTATCGCAATGACAACAACCATCGACAGACCTTTCCGTCGCCAAGGTCCCCGGGGCAAGGGGAATATCAGCCCGGCAAAGACTGCGATGACTTGTACTCCGGTACAGTCCTTGATGATTTGGTAGTTCCCGACGAAGACCCCAGTCTGCACCCAATCCACGACGAAGGGTGCTGGCACTCCCAAGCCGTTGAGCATGATGGAAGAGAAATAGGCTGTCGGAATGGCGAGATAGAAGGAGAAGTAGATATCAGGAAGAAAATATACGATAACCGTAACTAGAATAGCTATGACAATATAGAGAATAAGGTCTGTCTGAGATGGTCTAGCCTTGTCTTCAGTTTCTTCTCGTCCTTCACTTCTTGTTGTTTCCTTATTCGTGGTCATGGGTTTTTCCGTCCTGGTCCTGGGCGGTGTCTTCTATTATTTTCGTAACGCAATTTTGGGCGAGATGTTTGTGGTTCTTGGGGTTTTCTTCTTCGCATTAACTTTGGTTTGCTGGTTTGCTGCTCGCCGTCAGCGTGCAAGATAGAGGAAGCTCTTCTAACAGCCTTATTAGGCTATTTCACTTTCAACTGAATGGGAGGAGCAATAGTGTTAGTTTGGTTTGGGTAGGAGGATAATGAGGATTGTGCCTTCAGCTGGGCTGTCAGGAGTGGGATCCTGGGTCCATACTTTCCCTCCATATCGTGTTACTATCCGCTCCACAAGAGTAAGGCTGATCCCTAAATCAAGTGCTACTCTATCACCGGTAACCTTTCCGAGACGCTGCGCTCTTTCTTCTTCAGGTGAGCTGGGGGGTACTCGGTCCTTGTAAAGAATCTGGAGAAATCCTTTGGACTGGGCAGGACCTACCTTTAGATCTACGCTGACTTGTTTCCGGCGGTCGGATTTCAGAGCGCGAGAGAGGAGATTATAGAAGAGGTCAAAGAGAAGAGAATCAGCCTGCACCATGTACTTTCCCGCCTCAATGTTTGTCTCCAGATGCAGGGTCTTCTCTGGTAGGGCTTCCTCCAAGGATTCCACGGCAGATTGAAGAGCCACTGCAATATCGATCGCTTCAAATTGGGGAATCTCGGTTTTGATTCGGGATAGCCTTCTCATCCTAGCGATAAGAGCCGTGCTCCGAGTGACTTGTGTTAGCGCGAGTTCCACGAGTTCACCGAGCCCTTCAGGGAGGGTTGGGTCTCTAAGTTGAAGCTCTAACACCGACAGGATCCCTTGGTTGACGTTGATGAGGTCGTGAACCATCAAGTCGTTGAGGAACTCGATGCGATCCTGCTCTGCTTGAAGCTCCGCCTGAGCCTCTTTTATCGCAGTAACATCCAGCATTACCGATTGGAAGCCATCGGGTTTACCATCTTTCAAGAGAATCGTGCTGGTTTCATGGAAATAGAAGGTGGAGCCATCCTTGCGAAGCCCCCTTGCCTCCATACCCCCTTCAAGTGTTTTGCCTAGCCTGATTCCTTCCCTAAACTGGTGAAGAATCCTATCTCTGTCATCAGAGTGGACTAGTGAAGCGACAGGAGTTCCAGTTAGTTCAGTTGGTGTGTAGCCAAAGAGCTTTGCACCATGTGCGTTACACATCGTGATTACTCCTTGGCTATCGGTTAGAAAGATGCCAGCAACAATGTTCTCATAGAGCAGACGGTACTGCTCCTGGCGTTCTTGAAGTATGGCTAGTGTTTCTTTGCGTTCAGTGATGTCTCTGCTTATCATGAGAAGAGCCCGTGGCTTACCGTCCGGATCTAGAATAGGTGCTGCGCTTTGCTCCATAGGAATTGTGGTTCCATCCTTTCTGAGGAAACTGTATTCAACAGCTCTAGAAGTTCTCTGCTGGAGCAGCATCTGCATCTCCCTCATCGCACGTTGCTGGTCCTCTGGTATAACAAGTTCAAAGGAATTCATGCCTATCAGTTCTTCGCGAGTATAACCATACAACTTCACGGTCTGCTCGTTTACCATAAGGATACGACCCTGCAGGTCAGTTAAAACGATGGGGTCAGGTGAGGCTTCCACCAATGTGCGGTATTCTGTTTCGGTCTCCTTGTGCTCAGTGACATCGATTGCATATGCTTGTAGAGCTGGTTGACCCTGATAGTCAATACGGTGACCAAAAAGCAGCACCCAACGGATATCCTTATCCTTTCTAACCATACGAATACTCCTAGGGAAAGATGGCGCTCCAGCAACGAGTTCACTAAATCGCTCCATGAGCTTCGGAAAATCCTCAGGAGGCACAAGGGCACTAACCGAGTCCGCTGAGAGAGCAACCAGCTGGTCGGGGGCATAACCCAGCATCTCTGCAAAGGCAGGATTCACGAAGACTATTCGAGGAGGTATTCCCTGAAAGATAGCAAGTCCCTGGAGTGATTGCTCAACCAGGTATCGATACTTCTCCTCAGATTCCCGGACCGCTCCGGCTGCTTCTACCCGTTCAGTTATATTCCTGAAAATCCCCCGGAAACCAATAACACTGTGTTGCTCATCGAAGATTGGGCGGCCCCCTCCCTCAAGAATCACCCTCTCACCAGTCCTGTGAGTGAATCTGTAAACAAGGTTCTCAAAGGGTTTGCCCTTCAATACATACTGCCCGTAGGCTGCCCTCGCTGGAGGACCGTCTTCCTCAATCATGAAATCAAAGAGGGAACGCCCAATCATCTGACCCGCCGTGATACCCAGAACCCCTTCAATGGCATTGTTCGAGTAAGTCACATTACCCTCAGAATCCAGCTCCACGACCCAGTCACTAGTTCCCTCTACCAATGCTCTAAACTTGGCCTCTGACCCCGCAAGCCCCTCCTGCGCCCGCTTACGCTCAGTGATATCCTCCATAGACCCCTCATAGTATAGCGCTTTGCCGCTACTATCTTGGATAGCCCTAGCATTGTTCACAATCCAGATCAACCGACCATCAGGAAGCCGAAACTGAGCCTCAAAATCACGGACCACACCCTCACGAGCTATGAGATCTAGCCACTGTTGTCGCACTTCAGGATTCACGTAGAACTCTGTGGCCTTCCTAGCAATGAGGGATTCTCGATCCGCATGGCCAAGCAGCTGCACCAGAGCAGGATTAGCATCAATAATTTGACCACCTGGTGAGCTAATGTAAAGTCCGATGGGAACATGATCGAAGAGGCTCCGATAACGCGCTTCAGATTCTTTGGCTGCCAGCTCTGCCTCTCTACGACTTGAAACATCGAGAAAACTGGCCTGGATTGCTGGTTTCCCAAGGTACTCGATAAGCTGAGCGGACGCTTGCACCCAATACATTGTGCCATCCTTCCGAAAA
>CBDVBC010000240.1:0-3662 GCA_965372125.1 Candidatus Hermodarchaeota archaeon
ATCCTGGTATGCCGTTCGTCTTTCACCGATATAGTCTGATCCATTGCACACCCAGAGCGAGACGACAGGTACATTCCGAGCGTAGAGCGAGTTGAACACAGCGCTAGACGGATCAGTTGCTACATAGACAAGGAGGTCAAAAGGAAGCCAGCCAAAGGGTGGCACATATGCCATAACCCAGGCGTGACCTACACCATTCCGCCAGTCCACAAGGAGATAAGCCTCCTCTGCAATAGAGCCCCAAAGAAAGCCTGTAGTAACAGCGCCTTCCTGAAACCAGTGCCCAGTCTTTAAGTAGCAGGGAACCCCGAAAAGTCGGAGAAGAACGATGAGCAGATTTGATAAATCATCGCAGTCTCCTACTTCACTAACAATAAGCTCCTCAGGATATTGCGGCTCGGTTAATGTAATGGGATTATGGATGTTGACATCAATCCAGGCCATTGCTGCGTAAATCAGAGCTAAGGTATTCTCTTGATCCTCTTCTGGTAATTCATTCTGAATTGATGATGCCAAGTCAATGACCGTATCGTTCCCGGTTTTCCAAAGCTCAGTTCCCCTAGTATACCAGTAATACTCACCTTCACCCATTAAACCGGAAATATCACTTCTGTTTCCTGATTGTTCCTTGCTAATTTGAGGTGGATTGAATCTATGGTCTAGCACCTCAAATGCCCACTCTTCCTGCCATAGCAGAACATCCCCTGGCTGGAATGGCGCAGTCAAATTATATTCAAGTAGAACGTTTCCATCGATATCCACAGACGGACCAACAAGTTCAACACTTCCATTGTTTAAGGTGATATTCTGCACGAGTTGTTTACAAGTTTGTGAACTTGTATTACTATAATAGTTCCAAAAGCGGAATGATTGAGCAGAGTAGGAGGAATTGCCTGATACAATCAAGGCACCTGAAACACTATAATTCCAGAAATGCACATAGCGAAAACCGTGAACAGATGGAGGTGGTGAACAAAGTAGGGCGAACAGAATGACACCCAATAGAACTGACACTGAGCCTTGTTTTCGCATAACGGCGTCGCCAATCCTCCGCTAAGAATATTATCTCATATTCATTTAAGCCCTTTTCCTTTTTCAACATTTTAATCATAACGAATATCATGCAAGAAAGGTTTGCTCTTCGTATTGAAGGAGAAAAGGACACTCTGGTAATACCAATACTTTTAACGAACACAAATAAATAGAATGGCGAAGAGTACCTAGGTATTGGGATTTGGCATCGGAAAGTATGCTAGTGTCCTTCTAACTACTATGTCATGCTAGACGGGTTGGGAACAAATCCCTCTCGGACTAAATCGATTGAAGAGGATACCGGAATGAAACTTGGTGAAGTCTCAAAAATGGTGGTTGAATTCTTACGCAATACTCCTGGGAAAGAATACACTGCCAACACACTCCTCCTGCACTTAGGATTACCTCCAGAGCAAAAGCGACGGGTCTACGATGTCATCGAGGTTTTATCATGCGCTGGGCAGATAACAGTCCGAAAAGAGGCAAGAAAACGATACTTCCAATGGATGGCACCAATAACTCCTGGACCAGTAGAATCGGTGGAACTCGATCTCCCTGAAAATTCTCCTTTCAGTGAGGCCGGAACCGTTCTTCATGTTTTACTTCATTTCAGTGCTAGTGCGTTCCAAGAACTCTCGAACGAAGCTACAATGGCAATGCTTGAAAGAGATATAAAACGTGCAGTCTTGGGAGCAAACGCGGTCAGTATCATTCGTATTGCCCTCAAGAATAATCAAGGGCGAGTATTGAAACAATCCTCGAGTGCTCTTCCCGCCACCGTTTGAAATGGAATACTTCACGTTCTATGAGATGTGCCATTAAGGCACTCTTTCTATAATGTAATTTCTCTTGTTAAGCTGGTAATTCGCTTGATTAGCCCTGCTCCTCTAGATCCTTTCGAACCGACTCGTAGAAGCTGATAGCGTCTTCACCACGACGCTTCACCATTATCTTTGGCTCAACACCTTCGAGTCGACGCTGTACTTGAAGAACCCCAATTTTTGGTATTCTTCTGACTAGTTGTCGTCGAAGAAAGAGGGTGAGGGCAATATCCTCGATTCGCGTGGCGAGGTGAGGTTTAGTTTGCCTAAGTGCAGCCAGATAGGTAGTAGCATCTGGCATGAATATTTCAAGAAGGAGTTGTTGCCGCTGCTGTTCCTGTACCTCTTCTGCTTCTCTAGCAATCTCTTGCTGTTTCTTCTTCCTAAATATGGACTGCAACTTTCGTCTTCGAATGAGTGACAGTTCATCAGATTCATCTGACATCAAATAAACCCCAAGCAACAAGGTGGAGGCATTTACTCAGCATTTTTATAGGTTTTGCCTTTATCCCAACTATTCAATTCTTGGAGGCCCTCTTTTGCAGTGCCGCACTTCCCTAATTCCTCTACTGATTCTCCTAACGTTCGTTGTATCACCGGTAATAACTATGCCTGAATCAGAATACTCACCGTTTCAGCTTCCCACTATTCGTTCTGACTCCTTAGAGTTCAACGGTACCAGCGCCTTCGCTCATCTAGAAACACAATGCGCCTTTGGACCACGACCACCAGGCTCAGACAACCTGACTCAATGCGGGAACTACATTATCTCCACACTAGAAGCACATGGATGGTCAGTGCAACAGCAGAACTGGACATATATGGAAACACCGCTGAGAAACATCATCGCTGGAGCAGCTGCATCACCCAGAATAGTACTATTAGCTCACTATGATACAAGGCCCCGGGCGGACCATGAGCCCAATCCGCTGAACCAATCACTTCCAATTCTTGGAGCCAATGACGGCGGAAGTGGCACAGCAGCATTACTCGAACTCGCAGCGGTGCTACCTGACGCAGCAAAAAATTCGGTTGTCCTCCTCTTCGTGGACGCAGAGGACTCTGGAGGCATTAATGGGTGGTCCTGGATTGTGGGCTCCACACACTATGTGAACAGCCTCAGTAGCAATCAAAAAGCAATGGTAGAAGCTGCCATTCTACTCGATATGATGGGCGACGCTGACCTTCAACTGAAAAGAGAGGGTAGTTCAACTCAAAGTCTAGTCGATGCTATCTGGCAAACCGCCGCCAAACTTGGATACAGCAATCTCTTCCTTAATATTCCCGGGTACACCCTCGTGGATGATCACCGCCCATTCTTACAGGCAGGAATACCCGCTATTGATATTATTGACTTTGATTATCCCTACTGGCACACGTTAGCAGATACCCCAGACAAATGCTCTCCCGCATCGCTTGAGGCAGTGGGGCGAGTAGTTGAACAATTTGTACAAGAACAGCTAGACACACCATCGACTTTTCGGATACCTCTAAGCTGGCTCATAGGTATTGGCTCTTTATTCGTAGTTTGTATTGTTATAGGTCTGGTATACTACTGGCGTCGACGACACAAGTAAATGCTCTAGCTAAATTCTACTGAACGTATTTGTTCGCCAACCTAATACTTTTAAGAGACCATTCTAAACCTTCAACCCTCCCCGGTGTGATAGTAGGAGTATGATACCTCCTACAACTCAACAAATCAAAGAATACAGACAACACTGGTGGATTCAGAAAATACGAAAAACTCTCCTTTCAGGAGGAAACAACTAAAATGCCTAAAGCAAAATCAACAGAAACAAAATCAAC
>CBDVBC010000241.1:0-3659 GCA_965372125.1 Candidatus Hermodarchaeota archaeon
GATATCACAACCGGAAAACCTTACTCAATTACGAGCTCTTTTTCTCACCTCCATAGCTACTCCCTATTATCCCCTTTTTTTGCCGCCGAACGCGGAGATGTGTCGGAGCCTTCTAGCTCAGAAGGGGTTCAGCCCGAAGCGTGTTGAGAAGGCCCGTTTGCGTCTTGAAAGAGCCTTTCGGAAAGGCAGCACCATCCAACAGCAGTTAACTAGTCCTTAATTCCATTCAACAGGTGTTGAAGAATCCTTAATTCCTAATGATTGAAGAGGGGGAAAACTTCACTAGAGGAAGTATTTTTTAACTACTCTGCAATAAATGTAAAGGAGGATGTGTTCTTGAGTACTCTAAAGGAAGAACTCTCAGGGGTTGTCACTAGAACCCAGAATCTTCTGGAGCAGTTCCGAGGTGATAGTGGATCCCAGGTTGAAGGAACTCTCCGCGATACTGTACCTCAGCTCACTGATCTGGTAACTAGATGCTATCAGCGGGAGTGGTACCAGGACGCTATCACGCTACTCGAATCATTGCTGGAGCTGGGGAGAGAACTTGGTGAAAGACGCGTCGAGGCACTTGCCCTAAGTCTGTTTGGCACCGTTCAGAAGGCAAAGGGACAGTTCAGAGAGGCACTGAAGAACTTCCAGCTAGCCGTAAGGATCTACCGGAGAGAGAACGACTCACGCGGAGAGGTAACAACTCTCTGTAAAATGGGTGAACTCCTCATCGCCCAGCTCCGATACCAGGAGGCCTTGGAGAACTTTGGACGGGCACTCCAAATCAACTCCCGACATGTGGCAAGCCATCTAGGTAGAGGGAACGCCCTAGAACTCCTAGGCAGAGAGGAAGAAGCCCTTGAAAACTTCCGTAGGGCCCTTCAACTAGATCCAGAAAACAAGCAGGCCCGCCAGGGACTGACCTCCCTGGGAGTCGATTCGTGAAAAGAAGTCCATTTTCAACCGAATTTCCTAGTTGTAAGACCGGTGGCTTGATAACGAAATGATTTTTGTAGTCCTCTTACAATTATTAATGGGGATTGTTTAATGAGTGCTGACGAAAGCTCTGAACTTAACACCCGCGTGAAGTCCCTGCTGGAGCAGTTTCAGAAGGCCGGGAGGGGCAGCCGCGGTCAGCTCGAGAAGCCGCTACGTTCTATTATCCCAAAGCTCGTGCGGCTTGCATCAGTCTGTTACAAGGAGGATCACCTAGATAGTGCCCTTGGTCTTTATCATCTCCTCCTAGAGCTGGGTCAATCGCTGGGAGAAAAGCGTTTGCAGGCTCTTGCTTACAATAATCTTGGGAGCACCTATTGGGCCTTGGGGAAGTCTGAAGAGGCTCTAGCACATTTTCATAGGGCCTTGAAGCTCTACAAGAGCGAAGATGACCTGCCCAGCCAATGCCTGATGCTCAGTCGGATAGCCCAAGTGTATGGTGGACTGCAAAAGGAGAAAGAGGCGATGGAGTTCATCGAGAAGGCACTAAAACTCGCCCCGAAGGACCCGCGTATCTGGAAGGCTAAAGGCAGGATTCTAGAAGCAATGGGACGGCATGAAGAAGCCGCTGACTATTACCGTGACGCCCTCTTGCTTGAACCCGAATTCGAAGAAGCCAAACAAGCTTTAAAACGAGTCGAATCAACATCTAAAACATCCTTCACCTCAGTACCAGATTAACGAGCCATCTAATATGTGAGGAGCAATTTTTTGAGTTCAACCAGCCGCGACGAACTTGCTCGTCTCCTGGACCAAGGCAAAGAACTTTTGGAGCAATACGAGGAGTCCAATGGGGAAAGTAGAGACTTGCTAGTGGAGACGATGCTTCAGTTTCTCCCAGCGTTAACCCGGGAAATCGGTCAACAGCTTGGCCAAGATAAACCAGCAAACGCGTTAACCTTGGCTCTCTTGATGCTAGCCCTGGGACGGGCCTTTGACCACCTCCCTACCAAGGGAAACGCCTTCAAAACCCTTGGCGAAGTGTACATGCGGCTGGAACAATACAAGGAAGTGCTGGAATCCTTTGAACAGGCGCAAACGATCATGCGCGAGCTCGGTGACGAAAGAGGTGAATTGGAGGTACTGGGAGGTCTTGAAAAGTTCTACTGGACCCTAGCCTTGCGACAGAGGAAGCTGAGCTACCACCTAGAGTCAATACCCCTCTACAAGCGGGCTCTCGGGATAGCACGACAACTCGGCAACCGCCTGAGCGAGTGCGTTTTTCTCTACGAAATGGGATATGTCTACCTCCTTTCAGGAAGGAAGGAGGAATCTCTAACCTCCCTAAAACAGGCTCTAGAACTAGCTAAAAAACTTGGTGAACGACAACTAGAAGGGAGTATCCTCAACGAGCTCGGGAAGGCTTACCGGGAACTGGAGAAATTCGAAGACGCTCTGAGAATGCATAAGGAGGCCCAGATAATTGCCCGTGAAGTCAGCGACCTAGAACTTGAAAGAGACGCAATACTGGAAGCTGGCATAACATTCACTCTTATGACCCAGTTCACCCCAGCCCTAGAATACCTCCAAAAAAGCTTCAAGATTTGCCAACAACTGGACGACCCTGTCTGCGGCAGCACAGCACTTTATCGCATCAGCTTAGTCTATGACCAACTCGGACAGTTCCAGGATGCGCTAGAATTCTCTCTGCAGGCCCTCGAAGTGCTCCAAGAGGTCAAAGACAAGACTAGCGAAGCTGAAGTACTCCACACAATCGGTCTAAACTACGGGAAACTATGGCGCTTTGCAGAGGCACTAGCCTATCTAGAAAGAGCTCTCAAAATCCGTAGAGAGACGGGTGACCACCAGGGTGAAAGCAGGACACTCACTCAAATCGGCGAAACCTTCAGGCTTTTAAAGAGACCAGAGAAAGCCTATGAAGCGCTCGAGCAAGCCATCAAAGTCAACCCGGACAATAAATATAGCTGGTTAGACATGGGGATGGTTCTTGAGGAGCTGGGACGACGAGAAGAGGCAATCACTAGCTACCGCCGAGCCCTCAGGATTGACCCAGAAAACAGGTTCGCCCGAGAGCGGATGAAACGGTTAGGACTCATAATATAGTCAAACCGCGTCACCTAGGTGAGAGCAGCTGCCTCCTCGATGAGCTTATCCAGAGCTTGACCCAAGGGAATGACTGAATGGGAAAGAGACTAAAGGTATTGAACGATATCGGAAAAGATTGTAGCTAGTTGGAGTCGACGACCATCACCACAAGACAGCTAACCCTGATCACAATACCTGTTGGCATTTTCCTGCTCTGCCTCGCACTCCTCTCAATAGCCTTTTTGCTGCCCGGGGCATTCGCTAGCTATGCTCCCTTCGACATGGCTGTCGCATGGTTCACCGTGGTTATCGGTTTTGCGGTGACTCTTGGCACCTTCTTCCTCATCATAGGTATAATCAACTACTTCTGGCCCGACCACCCGGACCTCCCCCGTATCACACAGATGGGTAGTAGAATTCACTTTAGCATCATAGGAGGAATGATCAGTGGCTTCTTCGGGATGCTCAGCGGAGGCATTGGCACGAGCGTGCTCGGGTACATCGTCCTCTCTTATCCTCTGGTTCTAGCTCTAGGCTGGGTGGTTGGCGGTTTCTTCGGAGGCCTTCTAGGCGGAATGTTGGGTGGCTCTAGTTTCAGCTCACAGCAGGAATCCGACCGGCTTGCC
>CBDVBC010000242.1:0-3639 GCA_965372125.1 Candidatus Hermodarchaeota archaeon
CGTTTCTCATTGGAACCGGTAAAGATTGAATAGCCAAGTTAGAATGTACTAACTCCTACACAAGCGATACACCGGATTTCTGGCGCAGAGAAGGCACTGATTTCCCAGAACACGGTTCTCGCTTCACAGGCAAACCCGCCTACTTCCGTCATGTTCACCAAGCTGCTCTCGGGCTCTTGGAGAAGCTCAAGACTAAGGCTGATGAATATGATTGGGCAGTCTTCCACTCACCTAACGGGAAGTTCCCCCGACGCGCCGCGAAGGCATTAGGCATCACCGAAGAAAAGATCAAGCCCTCCCTTGTTGTTGACAGGATAGGGAATACCTACGCGGGCAGCTCACCCCTCGGCCTGGCAGCAACCTTTGACATTGCCAAACCAGGCGACAGGATACTCATGGTCTCCTATGGTTCGGGGGCGGGGAGTGATGCCTTCAGCATCGAGGTTCTCAAGCCGCTATTAGAGGCGCGAGAGCACATGCCCAAGGTGGAAGACTACATCCAAGACAAAGTTAGCATTGACTACGCGACTTATGCGAAGCATCGCCGCACAATCAAAGTGGAGTGAATAAGATAATGACTGACCCTAAGGATAGAGTCGCCATAATAGGCATAGGACAAACAAAATTCGGAGAACTATGGGATAAGAGCATTCGACGCATCACCCTAACCGCGGCAGGTGCATGTCTT
This sequence comes from Candidatus Hermodarchaeota archaeon, assembly GCA_965372125.1. GTDB lineage: Archaea > Asgardarchaeota > Hermodarchaeia > Hermodarchaeales > Hermodarchaeaceae > YT-063. The sequence goes on from CBDVBC010000242.1 coordinate 689, forward strand.
GCAGATGCTGGCGTTTCTGGTGTTGATATCGACGGGCTCTACGTCAGCAACACATCCACAAGCTCGTTCATGAAACAAGAACACCAAGCTGCAATGGCCGCTGACTCAGGAGGACTACTGCCCATCGCATCAACCGAGGTAGAGGCTGCCTGTGCAAGTGGAGGCGTTTCAGTTCGCCACGGCTACATGGCTATAAAGTCAGGTGAGCACAAGGTAGTCATGGTGGTTGGCTGCGAGAAAATGAGCGACATCTCAGAAAAGGAGATCGCCGACACGCTGATGGGCGCTGCAGACCGAGAATGGGAATCCCAGATTGGCGCTACTTTTCCCGGACTCTTTGCCCTTCTTGCCCAACGTCATATGCATCACTACGGTACAACTGAAGAACAACTTGCTGCGGTTCCTGTCAAGGCGCATGCAAACGCGGTCAATAATCCCTATGCTCAATTTCGCTTCAAAGTTAGCGTCGAACAGGTTCTCCGAAGCGCCATGGTTGCAGACCCTCTCAGAGTCTTCCACTGCGCCCCTATATCCGATGGTGCAGCCGCTCTAATTCTATGTCGTGGTGACCTTGTTGAGAAATTCTCTGGCGAACCTGTATGGATTAACGCTTCTACTCAAGCCTCAGATACCCTCGCCCTCCACAGCCGTCCCCATCTCACAACCTTCCGTGCTGTTAAAAGCGCGACAAAACAAGCCTATGCAAAAGCAAAGGTCGAAACCAAGGATATAGACGTACTAGAAGTACACGACTCCTTTAGCATCGGCGAGATTATCGCCATAGAAGATATTGGCTTGGTCGAAAAAGGGAAGGGCGGCTCCGCCATTGAAGAGGGATACACTGCCATGGATGGCGAAAAACCAGTTAACCCCAGTGGAGGGCTCAAAGCAAAAGGCCACCCAGTCGGGGCTACCGGCATAGCTCAAATCAACGAGCTAGTCGAACAACTCCGCCATACAGCTGATAAACGCCAAATCGAAGGCGCACAGATCGGACTTGCATTAAACCTTGGCGGCACAGGCTCCACCGCAGTAATTCATATACTCAGCAAGGAATGAAATCCAAAGGAGAAAATCAAGATGAGTGAACAAAGCGTTCCAATGATCTGGCGTCGAATAAGACACCGCTACAACCTAGTCGGTCGCCATTGCCGAACCTGCGACTCCAAATACTTCCCTCCCATCCCCCTCTGCAGGAAGTGTCGGCGAAAAAGCGACCTCGTAGACTTCCAGTTCTCTGGTCTCGGGAAAATCTACTCCTATACAATCATACGGGATGCGCCCAAGGGCTTCAGGGATCTCTCACCCTATGCTATCGCGATGGTCCGCCTTGACGAGGGACCACTCGTTCTTTCCCAAATCGTTGATACCGATATTGAAAAACTGAAAATTGGGTTGAGCGTTCACGTGGTCTTCCGCCGTATAGGCGACGCGGGACGAACTGGCATATTGCGTTACTCTTACAAGTTCAAACCATTGCCTAAATACGCTACGGGATATGTCATCGGAACGGTGGATGGCGAAGAAGGCGTCCAGCACATCCAGGTTCCAATGGAATCCCGAGGGCGTACATCAGTCCGGCGAACCATTGAAGAAGCCGGTAAAGTGGTTCGCCGCAGGAAAGCCAAGGAGCCAACTGAAGAAAAGACAAACGGCTAGAATTAAACCTTCCCTTGGACTTTGATGGATGGGTGCCTTTGCTGTGAGAGAGAGCTATAAATATAAGAGCGGTAAGAAGTGTGCAGGCTCCTTTACATTACACTCTAGCACCGGTATACATGCTCTTGATTGGGGGTTTCTGGTTGTCCAAAGAGAAGAAATCAGCCTGTTCCTGTAAATCCATGGCGGTACTAATGGTTGGCATTCTAGTGCTCAGTATGTTGATGAACGTACTTCCTTGGGTCCAACCCAACGGCGGTTTGTGGATGGATATTCATTGGGCAAACTACCCGCCTTATGCCACCGAGGAACTTCCTGGTCTCGATGGCACAATCCAGATAATCAGAGATAACTGGGGCGTTCCACACATCTTTGCTTCAACTGAGCATGACCTGTATCTTGCCTGCGGATATGTGCACGCCCAAGATCGCCTGTTCCAAATCGACACTTATCGGCGTCTAGCTCAAGGCCGCCTTTCCGAGATATTTGGTGAGAACCACTTCGGTGATGACCTCTTTTACCGCAGTCTGCGCCTCGAAGAGACAGCTAATGCCTCCTATAACCTGCTCTCCTCGGATGTGCAAGCCCTAATCCAGAGCTACGCAGACGGATTCAACCTCTATCTTGAGAGAATAGGAAGCCGGATACCAATGGAAATCCGGGTACTGGGATACATGCCCGAGCCCTTGACAGCCACGGATGTGCTGACCATTGAACGACTCTTCGGCTGGATGGTCTCCGGTGCCAGTGCCTTCCAGGACCTAGATATGGCAGTTCTGGTTGACGCCTTCGGAAATGACACGGTTTGGAATGAACTCTTCCCAACATCACGTTATAATGACGTTCCTACCGTTCCCACGCCAACAGAAAAAACAGCAGACACAGAATATTCTCTATCAAGTATTCTCCAAGCCGCCAAGTCGCTGGCAGCCCGATACCGAGACATCGCAGCTGATGGTCCCCTACCCTCCTCTCCCCTCGGTGGCAGTAACAGCTGGGTCGTAAACGGTAGCCATACCCAATCTGGTTCTCCTCTACTCTGTGGCGATCCTCATCTTAATCTCCTTATTCCAACCTTCTGGTACGAGGTCCACCTGGTAGGTGCTGGCCACAACATACGGGGCGTCACCTTCCCCGGCTTCCCCTTCATTCTCCAAGGCTACAACAGCCATCAGGCCTGGAGCTTCACAGCAATGAACTCTGATGATGCCGACTTTTACTACTATCTTTGGAATCCTACCCACCGGGACAGTTACTGGTGGCAAGGGGACTGGCGTTGGATAACCCAGGTT
>CBDVBC010000243.1:0-3630 GCA_965372125.1 Candidatus Hermodarchaeota archaeon
ATTTCCTCATCCTCTTCCTTTATTTCGTAGTGTTCAAGTATCAAACGAACCAGAACCTCTTTCACCTAGGGTTTGGAATATTTTTCCTACTGCTAGGCGTTGCACGTGCCTTCTTCATGGTCTATGATTTCTATAGTGATCCACTCTCCCTATGGAGAGTCATCTGGTGGAAAATCGGCACCTCTGTTTCGTGGGCTGCTATCTTTGCAATAATCCTCACCCTTGCCTACGTAATTATCGAGGAGAAGCTATTGTTACAGGTAGCTGTCGCGCTCCCCCCACTCATAGTTTCAATATTGGTTGCAGTGCTCCCCCACGCACTAATTTACCCCTATGATGGTCTTCCACTTCCACTAGCCTATATGGTGTTTAATTACGGACTCCTCCCAATTTACAGTATCGTGCTTCCTCTCCTGTTCTTCGATATTGGCAGGAGATTATCGGGGCCTTTACGTAGAACCAACTTCCTAATTGGCGGGGGATTCCTGCTATACTATCTGGGTCGCGTTCTCCAGTCAGGTACCGTGGTTACATATCTTGACCAAATTATACTTGGCTTTGGTATCACAATCGCTCCACTGTTCGTGTTCCTGGCACTGATACTTATCGCTCTTGGTGTCCTGACGGAAAAACAGCAATAGCATATTCCAATATTGAAGGTGTTACTAGTTAGAGACTGCTGGCGTATTCGATAAGACCTAACTTGTTTAATTTGTGGAGAATGGCTTCAACATCATGTTGGAGCATCTCGACAACTTGAGCAATCTCGGCTGGTGTTTGTTTGCCGTTGCACTGGAATGCTATGCGATACTCGTTTTCGCTGATCTGACCAATCTTCACCATGAGCCGTGGTAACTTGCGTTTTAGCCGAGGAGTAGGAGTCGCTGTTTCACCAACAAGCCCGTTCTTCAGTAATAGATTGATTTCTGCTACAAAAGAGAAGAACACGAGCTTACCATCCCACTCTCTGATGACTTCTTTGAAGTTTTTCGTGAAGCCTTCAATAATCTTCTCGAGCGCGTTGAGAACTTGGAGGCGATTATCTGTTTTTTCGACGATGGCAGCTACTGCTACATATTCACCGGCAGCGAAGGTGATGAAAAACTCGCCCATCTCTATCACCCGTGCTTCGCCTTTGCCTCCTGTAAGCATCTTTGCGAATTCTCGAATAGCGCTGAAAAAACCAGAGATAAGCAGGGGATTTAATTCCAGTTCTCCGAACCTGTGTTCAAGGAGGCACATACCTCCAGGATGCATTACATAAACGACATGTATCATAATCAACGCCTCGAAGTAGGAATTTACTGCAGAGGAATAGTGAACGCGCTGTCAAAAAGGTAACTATTCCATGGGATAATAGAGTGGTGCGGGGGGAGGGATGTTCGGAACCCACAGGGTGAGCTCTTTCGAACCCTCGAACAGCTTCCTGACAGGATTTCTCCTAGGTTGCGAGATCTTGAGTGTCGCCATCGCCCAGATCGACTGGACGATTCCTGCGCCTTTAACCAGGCTTGGCTAAAGGGTCTAGTGGAATGAATTAACGCACTAGATACCCCCGCCGCCTTGTTCTTTGGCAGCAGACCCGTGGAAGGGCCCCCGCACGGGGACGAATGAAAAAGGGGAGTAGTGTTGCTTAAAACTGCTTCGGGTATGACAAAGATGTGCTTTGCGTCAGCTAAACATCTAAATAGTGGAAAGCTGAAATCACGAAATACACCTTTTCAGCGGAGATGTATTTATTGACCAAGATTCCATCTGACCTTCGCTATACCAAGGAGCACGAATGGGTGCGTCTAGAGAACGGAACCGTCCGTGTTGGTATCACTGATTTTGCGCAGGAGCAACTACACGAAATTGTAATGGTTGAACTTCCATCTGTTGGCACAAAAGTCGAAGCAGACGAAAAATTCGGCACTGTGGACTCGGTGAAAGCAACCTCCGACCTCTTTGCCCCGGTCGCCGGTGAAATCGTCGCCGCCAATGAGGCGCTGGAAGAAGCGCCCGAACTGGCCAACAACGACCCCTACGGCGAAGGCTGGATGATAGTCATCAAGCCAGCAGACCCTAAAGCCATAGAGAACCTACTCACACCCGAGGCCTACGAGAAACTCGCCAAAGAATAATTACTAGGCTAGAAAACCCATAACTCGAGGAACTAGCCAGCCATCGAACCCTCCCCGTCCATCCTATTACAGAGCGTTAGCGACTTTAACGAGTTTATATCTTCTATTCCTGAGTGAATTTATGGGTATCACTGGTGATTTACAAACAGAATATTCCCTTTGACGCGCTGTTCACCCAAATCGAAACCTACCTGAAAAGCGGCTGGAACATCATAATCACCATCGGTAGCTTCGCCTCCGCAATACTGATTGCCCTCGGACTCATCTACTGGTTCAGCGGATTCGAAGAACGTAAGGGACGCAAAATGGTTATGGGTGGCATCATACTCTTCATAGCCATGCAATGGCTCGCCTTCAACCCACCCTGGCAATACTTCCTAACCTAAACGAAATCCTTTCTTTTTAGAAAACATTGTTTCCAAACATCTTCACTAATCAACACAGGAATAGGCTTGGCTACGAAAGAGAAACCAAAATCACAGATGCTCTAGAGTTCTGATTCGAGCCTCTGTTTCCCGACAGAGATTAACCAAGTCCTCAAAGACCAACCGTTCATACCCCGCGCACTGCTCCATTCTCAACCGAGCAGCAAGAATAGTTGTTCGCAAAGACTCCCGAAGCGCCGCATCAACACCCATGCCCAAAGTCATCAACTGAAAAACACTCTCAGCCACAGACAAAGCAAGACGCCGCGCACCACCACGCGAAAGCTCCACCAACCGATAAAGAAAAGCCCGCACAACCACACCAGGATCATCCAACCCGGAAAACCGCCTCATAAACACCCATCAACAACCCCCTACAAAAACACCCCAACACCACCAAAACCACAGGACAAACAGACGCCCACAAATGGGCCACACTCGCACCCCCAAGCAAAGGACCCAAAAGACAAGCAGCCCAACAATGGCTCAAAACCCGCACAAACACGCAAGAACTACAACACAATTATAAACGAATTATTGGAGTTCTATGTAGTATTACGCAATGCTGAAAGATCGAAGGTGAATTGTCATTAATTCACCAACAGGAGGGTTTCACCATGAGTGTAACACCATGGCTTTCAGATATCGAAAAAATACTTTCAATGGCTGCAGATATCAACGAGGTGAATGACGGAATTTGTCAACGGGTAGCATTTATTATAACCGATCAAGCTCTCGAACTAGATGCTCGAACCTTTCTTCGATATCACATCAATCTTGTTCCCAGCGTCATCAGCCGTAGAGAATGGGAGAATAATCAACATCGTTTTCCTTTCTTACTTGACAATATTGAACAACACTGCACAAGGCTTAGAGCCAAAATACTTCGACAATGGAAATTTCATCATCACACTCGCAATTCCTTATACCACAAGCCACTCCCATTGAGCATTGACCCAGAGAAGGTTGATGAATTCATAACCTTCGCATACAAATTCTGCAAGACACTCTTTCGCAAGAAACTAAAGGGAAGTGAAGAGCCCTTTTGGGAGGCGAGACATGAGTACTTAGAATGGGATGTT
>CBDVBC010000244.1:0-3617 GCA_965372125.1 Candidatus Hermodarchaeota archaeon
GTAAGATTGTATGGATACCTACGAGGTCCACTTGTGCCCGCAAGAATGCAAGGCGGGAAAATGGTGTCACCCACCTCAATTGATGAACGGGAAAACCAAGAAGCAGTAGCTAGAACCGTAGTGGAAAACATGGTGCCCGGTGACTGGTACATTCTCGGTCCCGGTTCAACTGTGCGCACATTAGCAGATGAACTAGGCGTAGCGAAAACACTACTCGGCGTTGATTTATATCACGGTGGCAACTTGCACAAAGATGTAAATGAGGAACAACTACTACAAGCGGTAACTGACTTCCTACATGCCTGGATTGTCGTATCACCGATTGGACATCAGGGTATGCTCTTCGGTCGCGGTAATCAGCAAATTAGCCCCGACATCATACGTCGTATTCCACCCGAGCAAATTATTGTGATAGCTACACACACCAAAGTTAACAGCCTCGCCGAACGAGGACTCCATGTTGACACAGGCGACCCAGAAGTGGACCGCATGCTTAGCGGCTACATCCGAGTTCTTGTGGACTATCGAACTTGGCGTATGCTCAAAGTCAAGAGCGGCATCTAATATTCCGAGCCACTACTCAAAATCGCCTTCATATGTGAGAACGAAGACTTTTTCAACCGGAAGAGAGTTAATCGATTGGACTCGAAGGGGTTGAAGCTTATGCCAGATGAACCACAACCAACACCATCAGATGCGTCACAGCCAGAGCCAAAAACCAGCGCTACGCCGGAGGACCAATCGTCGGAAGGAGTAGTAGATATAGCTGCGCTCTCGGTTTGGCAGGTTATTCCCATTTTTCTGGGGATTTTGGATCGTGTTGCCTGGCAGCGTATTGGTCTAGTGGTGAATCCTCAGAGTCAGAAAATTGAGAAGGATTTAGAGCAGGCGCGAGTAGCCATCGACTGTTACGAGAACCTCCTCAAGCAATTGGGTGATACAATTCCGCCCGAAGCAAAACGCCACCTTATAACCCGTCTTACAGACTTGAAACTGAATTATTCCTCCCATCAATGACCAGTATCATTTATCTTCTTAGAAAACCAAACAACATAGTAATTGCAGCCTACATAACAATTTGAGGTGATTATGACGCCAGATAGTGAGGAGGCAACTCACCGAATGCAACTCCCCGGACAGGTCTTGATAGGGCCAGGAGTAGTGCATCAACTAGGAGAAGTCTGTCGGACTCTTACATCCACTCGACGGGTGGTCTTGATCTCCGATAAGTCAGTGTTAAGGATAGTAGGGAATGACGCAATCGCATCGATTAAGGATTCAAAGATAGAAGTTGAGCTATTACTGATTAAACGAGCCACCAAAGAATCCGTAGAAAAAGCATGTCAGGTCATCCGCAAACAAAAGGCAGGGCTTGTCGTAGGATGCGGTGGCGGTTCAGTGATTGATGTCGCCAAGCTAAGCTCAGCAAGGAAAAGACAACCCTTCATAAGCGTTCCAACAGTAGCCTCCCATGATGGGCTCAGCAGCCCCCGCGCCTCCATCAAGCAGGGGGAAACCAGTGTCTCCATTGACGGGCAGTCACCTATTGCTATTGTGGCTGACACCCGAGTTGTGGCACAAGCACCCTTCCGATTCACCGCGGCAGGATGTGGAGACCTCATCTCCAACATAGTTGCTGTCCGCGACTGGAAGCTAGCTCATACCCTAGGGTACGAGTATTATGGGGAATATGCTGCCTCGCTGTCACTTATGTCGGCTCAAATCATAATGGAAAGGGCACAGACCATCAAGCCCAATGATGAACAGGGAGCACGAGTTGTGCTGGAAGCCCTCATCGCCAGCGGTATCGCCATGGGGATCGCAGGGTCTAGCCGCCCCGCCAGTGGCTCCGGACACAAATTTAGTCATGCGCTTGATCGGATTGCACCCAAGCCCGCCCTCCACGGTGAGCAGACTGGTGTCGGCGCTATCATGATGGCCTATCTCCACGGGATTGATTGGGATAACCTCCAACGCGCCCTAGCAACAATTGGTGCACCTACTACCGCCAAACAATTAGGCGTCAGACGCAAACATATCATCGAGGCACTAAAGGGAGCTCACAAGATTAACCCCAACCGATACACTATCCTCGGTGATCGGGGCTTAACAGAGGCAGCTGCTGAACGCCTCGCACGGATAACTGGAATAATCGACTAGCCCGCCTAGATTGTTTCTTTCTCAATTTCTAGTAAGAAATTCCTAGCCTGCGCTAACCTTAAAACACGATTACTAAATAGTATTAGAAGGTGTTCAGCTCTGATCCATCAAATTTACATCATTTCAAAGAACGGTCCACTACTCTTTGAGCGCACCTTCATTAAGGGCCGCACCAGCGCTGACCCAGACCTCTCCTCAGGACTCTTCACAGCCCTCTATCACTTTACGCGTGATACCATGGCAGAGATGATTAGCACAGTGGAAATGGAGGATGTCAAACTCGTCTTTGAAGAGAGTGAAACATTAATTTTCGCGGCAACCGTTGACATTCGTCTCCCTGACAGTGACGCAATAGCAGTGATGGGTCGTATCCGCGACTACTGGATTCTACATTATGGCGAGCACAAAGATGGGGCTGTTGACCGCGCTAGGTATACGAGCTTCGGGATGGACGTTGAGCGAATCATTGTAGACAACCTGTGGTGGCTCGGCGAGGGGAGGAAGTTTAGTCTCCGCAACCAAGTACGTTACCTTAAGGAAACGATTACCCGCCCCAGCCGCTGCGTAGGCGCTAGATATCTTGGATGGAGCTATGTGTTAACACCCATCCTAATCGCTCTAGCAACCCTCTTAGTATCATTCTACCTGGGCGGCCAGGTCATAGGATGGACGTTCAACTTTATCGATCAACCGTTGATGGGGCACCTTATCGCCATGGGTTTCAACATATTCTCGACATGGCTGATAATGCCTGTCATGACCGCTGCAATCAATGGTAAACTGGGAACACTACGGGAAGTCATCACGTCCTCAGGTTATGCAATGGTATTCCAGCTTGGATTGTTTCTAGTTGTGTCACGGGGATGGCTGACCCTGTTCTTGAACCCCCTAACTGCAGCTGATCCTGTTACATTTCCTGTCATATTCTCTCTCCAAACCGCAGCACAAAAAATAGTTACACTCAACGCCTTCGGGCTAGTGGCTGCGGCAATTTGGCAGCTCCCGGCCACCGTCCTCTTGTTCACATGGCTCGTCCTCTACGCCTATATAACCTTCAACATTCAGAGACCAAAAACACTCAACCACGTAGTTGCGGTGGGACTTTCCTTTGTGTTCCTTAATCTGGTCCAATCAGTGGTTTACTTCTACTTCCTAGGAACATTCCCGCCTTTAGTGATCTATGGACCGTGAGCTACCTCACGCTGGAGCTGTGAGGCTTCCTGTTTCATCCACCAGACTCAATCCCCCAAGTGGGGTTACGGAGGTCTTGGTGTCCGCAGGCGTGAATTTCCTACGCACCGTAGGTACAAGTATTTCTTTACCGAAAACACATATGAACCCTGCTCAATTCATCGCCACACTAAAGCACTGGTGCTTTCTTGCCCAACTCCCAGTCGAGCCAGAAAAAAAGAAAAAGAGGAGGAGAGGAGACCCGACTGGTCTCCCACTTTTTCCTA
>CBDVBC010000245.1:0-3613 GCA_965372125.1 Candidatus Hermodarchaeota archaeon
GATACTTTTAAACTGCTCTTCTAATAGTCCAATCTCATGATAGCGACTTGCATAGGATAATACGAGATGAAACTAAATTGCCATCAAAAAGAAAAAGTCAGGGTCGACGAAAAGGCTCACGAGGCCAAGGAACTTCAATTCAATGCACTCAATGCGGGAAGATGGTGCCCCGCGATAAGGCGAAACGCCGTACATCAAGACCCTCCTTCGTGGATCCACAGATGGCAAGAGAACTTCGGCGAGCAGGTACCTTCCTACCACGCCGAGAAGTCACAAGGTGGTACTGCATTTCATGTGCTGTCCACCGCGGAGTAGTTACTATCCGCAGTCGGGACTCCAGAAAGACGAAGTCGAGACAGTAATCCTCAATCGTCGGAGTGTTTCAAGCCACTCCACATTGCGTGACATGTTTGAGGGGATTCTTTGCACCTAACTGTTCTCTTTGATGCAGTTCGCTGTCGTACTGCGGGAGATTTTCTCATTCGTGATCTGCCTGGTTCGAGCGGACGGCTAGACGTTTTATGCCGAGTACTAGTTGCCACTTTTCGAAGTGTACCCGAATTGTGTCCTAGTACGAGTTTTTATGGAGTACTAGGTGGTCCTCCAAACCCGCCACTCCTCCTCCGAGTGAAAAAGGTTGTATCGGGAACTATTCCTGAGAGTGAGCTCGCTTGCGCTCTTTTACTGAAAGGACTTCTTACACGCGCTCACACTCAAGACCCAGCCAAAGTTGAGCCATGGCCCCAGTTCTTAATTACCCGACAAGGATTCGCTGAATCGCTTCAAGAAGTAGTGGGAGAGGAAGAGAAATTGTACTATCTTGTTGAGGGGAGTGAGCCCCTAGCGAAGACAAAAATTGACCTAACAGCGCCTCTAGTTTTCGTTCTGGGTGATCATCAAGGCGTGCCACCCGAGCATGAAACGCTGTTGATGAAACAGAATGCCCAGAAAATTTGTATAGGGGAAAGAAGTCTTTTGGGGAGCCAAATCATCACATTATTACTTCTCGAGTTAGCACGCAGGCTAGGCATAGATCGCCGCAACTCAGAAGCATAGTACAAGTCCGCAGGAGAATGAATTTATTGTCAAATAGACGGGAGTTTAGCGAAATCGTTCAAAGTTATTCCCAACACGGGACAAAGGCGATGCGCCGCCTCATCAAAAGAACGACAAAGGAAAATCTCTGGCTTTTTGTCCTGACCCTGCTCGAGAACAGAGAATACTTCGCGTATGAGGTCCGTGCTGCAGTTCAGGAGCAATTCGGTGTTGAGATAGCGCCCGTGACAGCCTATGTGCTTTTTTACAAGCTCCAGCGTGAGGGGTTAGTAGAGCGGAGCGGGGAGCGGCAAGAGGGGCGCCGCCCTGCAAGGAAGTATTACGCTATTACCGAAAAGGGGCGGAGTGCTTTATCAGAGGCTAGGCGGTACCTTCAGATCCTTGCTGCAGCTCTTTCTCCTTCTGCTGCTTAGCTAGTGCCCGGTAGGCTGCAACTGTTCGCTGGAGTACTGTAATATGTGCCAGTATTACGATGAGGATTATCCCATACTCCAACCATAATGAGATATCGAAGAATACTGGTGGAGCAAATAGAATCCCGCTGAAGGTTAGGTACTGGAGGAGTGTTGCCCCCATTAGGATAATTAGGCGTTCAGGACGTTCTGCGATTCCCACGCCTAGTTGGGATACCCCAGCCGCTTCAGCTCGGGCCCTAGCGTAGCTGACCATTAGGCTCCCCACTAGAGCTAATATCCCCCAGAGTGGACCCCAAGAAGACGACAGCCAGCCACCGAAAATTATCCCGAAAATCACTATAGCATCGCTATATCGGTCGCAAACGCTGTCAAGAAAGCCGCCAAAGGGCGTTGTTCTTTTTTGAGCGCGGGCAACTGCTCCATCAAGCACATCCACGAAGCTTGATAACAGTAGTAATAATAGCGCGGCTAGTAGGTCTTGCCAAACGAAGCAGAGGGCAGCGAATACTGCTATTATGGGTCCTAAAATCGTGAGTAGGTTTGGTGGAACTCCGGTGCGTCCAAGAACTCGGGCGAACGGTCCAAACGCTCTCTTGAATTTGTCTTTTATTCGGCCTATCAACCAGTGACTCACCAATTCGTGATAGCTAGTTTCTCTACTCTTCCACTACTTAAGCCTGATTGGTTAGATAGCCGAAAAATGAGTGCCTTGCCAGAAAAGTTGAAAAACTAGAGTTAAGTAGGTAAGAGTGGAAAAGTTGTGACGCAATGCAAGAGGACGAACTTCGAGAAATTGAATATCAACCCATTCCGGTTAAAACCCTGATTATCGAGATGAAGAATCTGAGCGAGTTGATGATCGACCTCGCTTATTCGTGTGTCTTGTTCAACGACAGGGACCTAGCTGAAGAAGTTATGGAGCTGGAAAAGCGGGTAGATTATCTGAGCTACCTACTTTTAATGAACGCCTCCCTTGCGGTCCGGGACAAGGATGACGCTGAGCAGATAGCTGGGATTATGAAGGTCGCGTCCTCCGCAAACAAGATTAGTGATGCAGCCGCAGACATCGCGGGGCTCATCACACGTAATATTGGTATCCCTCGAATACTTCAACTAGCTATCAGCCAGGCAGAGGAAATCGTTGGGCGCGCGGTCCTCCTTAGTAAATCGGTGCTAGTTGATAAGACATTGGCTGAGATTAATCTCGAAGAGGAGATTGGCTGCGACATCATTGCAATTCAGCGCCATGTAAAGTGGACGATTCATCCACCTGATTCGTGGCAGCTTCAGAAAGGCGACCGAGTCATAGTCCGCGGAGCCAGCGAAAGTATAGAAAAATTACAGAGGTTAGCTACAGGTGAAATTGAAACGATTGCTTAGGAAAACCACGCAGAAGAGCGCAGAGCAACGCATCCTCGATATGCTAATCCAGATGAAGGATACTTCAGAACTCCTCATCAATCTAGCTTACACGGCCCTTCTGACAAATAACAAGGACATGGCCCAGGATATCTTCGAGCTGGAGGAAGCCTTCGACAAGTTTCACACAAATTTTGAACTAGAAGTTTTACGGATGAAGTTAGGTAAGGGTGAAGAAAAGGGACGCCTTGGACTAATCCGATTGGGTGTAGCATCGGAAAACCTCGCAGATGCCGCTGCCCAGATAGCTGAAATCGTACTCCGAGGTGTCGATGTACATCCAGTGATGCAAATCGCATTGAAAGAGGCGGACGAAAGAGTGATCCGTGAAATAGTTTCAGCTAACTCTGAGTTAGCGCATAAACGACTGGCTCAACTGCGACTAGAAAATCATGGCGCTCGTATTCTAGCAGTGAAGAGGAAGGACCGCTGGATTTACGATCCTGAGGATCAATTCAAGCTTCAGCCTGGTGACATCATCTACGCCGGTGGCTACCATGAGGGAGCAGAGCGGCTTGAGGCTCTAGCACGTGGAGAACTCCACGAATTCAAGTAGACTCCTCCACAAATTCTCTATAATTCACAACCTATCCAGGAAGCAAAACGCAGAAAAGGCAGTCAGAGGACGTTTTCAGCTAGGTGATTGAAAGTGGTTCAGAAAAGGGATTTGATTATAGTTGGCGGAGGACCAGGTGGCCTCACTGCTGGGCTCTACGCTGCAC
>CBDVBC010000246.1:0-3608 GCA_965372125.1 Candidatus Hermodarchaeota archaeon
CGAAGTCATATTTGCAATTCAGAAAATCAATGACAAGACCCATATCGCTATACATGAAGTGCAAGATGGACGCGATGGTGGGTGTCTTGGTTACTGACCGAATCTTGTATTGACCGCCCCAGCCATCCTTTTCCGGAACGCGTTCTGAACCAGTCAAATCCTGGTAAAGAATTTTGTCAGCCTCGTCTCCAGTATCGTTTGTGGGTCCTTGCTGACCGGAGAATATCATGAAAATGTACCGGCAATGGTCCTGTTTCAGAAACTCCAAGGCCTCTTCTTTACCCCACCCCTCCTCATACGAGAGGAAACTGTGGCAAGGCATCCCGATCCCTTTCCAGTCCTCATAAATCTTCGACCTGAAGTAGTCAGGGAAGCCCCTCATCAGGATGGATTCCAAAGATAGGATATACTTCCAAAAATGCTCCGGCATGCAATGACCGCACCAGTCGTGACCATTCAACTTGGCGTCAGTGAGAGACCTGTAATAGAGCTTGTTCGATTCCTTAATCCTCCGAATATAGCTGCAGTCCGGCATATGGAGCTCTTTCGTTTTCGCATTACCTAGGAACCTGCCCATGGGGAGCCACGGTTTTCGCATCTTATTATGCTCAAGGAAATAACGGGCATCCTTTTCTAGCATAGCAAGATAAAGTACGAGGCTGTCGTCGAGGCACCCGTCACAATAGGAGACTCCTTTTTCCTCGAAGAAGGGCTCGTAGAATCCCGTGAAAACCTTACGGTGCTCTTCTGGAACTCTCCCGCAAACCCGTCTTGTTCCTGGTAGGTGCAATTTATTATCCCGAGTATCTAGGTAAAGGTCAATTTTTGGCATTTCATCAGGGCTCAAAATCATCGACTCCATCAGTTATTAAGATAGAGCTACTATCCCCGATTTACCTAAAAAGTTTATTTAACATGCGCCAAAATCAAGATATATTCTTGGATTCCAAGGCTGTTTTTGGCTCGATATTTCCCAATAGCAGAACCGCAAGGATCACGAAGTTTAGGATTAACGATACCATCAAGACTGGAGGCGCACCGACGAAGGTGTAGGCAAAGGCGGCAGGTACCGGTGTGAACAAGCCAGTAACGGCTACGATGACAAAGGTGATGCTCAACATTTTTGCAGTGTCGCCCCGGGGAATGGCCCGACGGAGATAAACAAGGATTAGTGTACCCCAGAGGATGTCGTTAATATTCTTCAAGGTTATCGCTATGAAGGCCGTGCTCAAGAGAGGTTTCAGAAAGGGAATGGAGATGTATGGCGCGATGATGAACATGGGGAGCCAGTAGGGAAAGAGTGGAGCGATCAGGAGTAAGGCGATGCAAATCGGCATCACACTATAGACGATGAAAATAGCCCGTCGGCTTCCGCGCTTGTCGAAGAAACCCCCCACCCTAATCGAAAGGGGAATGGAAAGTGCTAGTACAACGACTAGCATCAACGATATTTCACCAACCGAAAACGCTAGAGCTTCATTGAGGAAGTACATGTTCACGAAGTTATAGAGGCCATCGCTTATCGCGTCGAGGATGAGGACTCCAAGAAAAACGGGGAGAATGGCAATAATCATTTTTCTGGCGTGATTGTTCTGGGATAAGAAATCTCGTAGATTACTTGTTGACCGTTTTTCCCGTGGAACAGGTTTAGCTGGCGCAAGATAAATAACGCGAATGATTGCCGCGATAATGAATAATATTCCACCAAAAAGGAAGCCGAATTGAACCACCTGAACAAACGGTATTCCAATCCACAACCACCAAGTAATTATCCCTAACCCAAGGAGCCCGAAACCGGCTGTGGTTTGGAAGATGCCGATGGCGACACCGGCGTATTCTCGGGGAATATGATCATAGATGTAGCTCGTTGAGCCGCTGCCAACGATGCTGCTGACGGAGAGGATGCTGAAACCAGTGAATATAATGATCAAGACTAGGCTGATGTTGAATCCGAAAAAGGAAAAGCCGGTGCCGCCATTCGCTAATATGCTAGAGCCGACGACTAGAAAGCCAATCCCGCTCATTAGCATCGTCATGACGGCGAGCTTCTTTCGGTCAAAATTGTCGCCGATATAACCGCCGATTAGTCCGGATATAATCCCGAGGCTTGTGAAGTACAAGCTGAGGAACCCGATTAGAATGTAATTGTAGAATAGGAGATCTCTGAGGAACAACGAAACGTATCTGCCTACAGGTGAGCCGATGCCAAAGAGCCAATTTGTGATGAGGAACACTGCGTATGTCCGGGACGACATCACTGACTTGAACTGGCTCAAGAAGGAGGGCTGTTCGGTGTCCGCACCTTCTTCTTGTGATTTGGGCGTCTCCATTGCTTCTTGGGTTGCTTCGCTATTTTCCATAGCGTTACCTCTCGGATAGCGTTCCTCTCACGCCATACTGCTTTGATAACAAGTGACTAGATAAAGTTGTCTTTTCATTTAACGGAGGCGTCGCTCTGCATCAGACCGAAGACGTTCCCTTCAGAGTCCTCGCAATAGCAAACGTAGCCTACACCGGGGATTGGCGTTTTAGGTGACGTGACTTTTCCACCCGCCTTGGCAACCTTCTCCATTGATTCATCGATAGAACTAACGCTAACATAGTTCACAACTGGTGCAGGAGAATCAGACCGACGCTGGATCCCGCCGTCAATCC
Organism: Candidatus Hermodarchaeota archaeon; assembly: GCA_965372125.1. Taxonomy (GTDB): domain Archaea; phylum Asgardarchaeota; class Hermodarchaeia; order Hermodarchaeales; family Hermodarchaeaceae; genus YT-063. The sequence goes on from CBDVBC010000246.1 coordinate 2,656, forward strand.
CCGGCTCATCCTGCTTACCAGTTTCAATTGTCCAGTACTCAATCGGACCCTGCCACTTCTGGATTTTCCAGCCAAGGGCATCCCGGTAAAACTTGACTGCCCGTTCAGGGTCATCAACTGCAATCTCAAAATGAATAATACGCGGCATAAGAGAACGCAAAGAAAATATCAGTTAAAAGTCCGATGCAAGAGGCAACGGTATTACGAGGATTGGATGGATACAATTTAAAGTACATTATTCAAGATTGTTAGTTCTATGAGTGAAGGTGAACTGATTACTGCAGCCTCGATTATAACTAAATCACAACACCTCCTAGCATTGACTGGTGCTGGCATATCCAAGGAATCGAATGTGCCCACCTTCCGTGGACAGGACGGGCTCTGGCGAAAATATAACGTAATGGATTTGGCTACGCCTTCAGCCTTTGCTAGAAACCCTCAGCTAGTTTGGGAATGGTATTCTTGGCGGCAGGACCTCATCGCAAAATGCAATCCCAACCCGGCTCACCACACTCTTGTAAAGTGGGAGCAGACAGGGATGTTGAAATCTCTGATATCGCAGAATGTTGATGGCCTACACCGCAGAGCTGGCTCCGCAAAAGTGCTCGAAGTTCACGGTAATCTCTGGGGGCTCAAATGCACTTCGTGTAAACATCTTGGGAGGCTGTCTTCTCCTGCCCAAGGGATTCCCGAGTGTCCCTCCTGCGGGTCCCAATTGCGTCCTGATGTTGTTTGGTTCGGTGAAAGCCTTGACAATATTGTGATGCAACAGGTCTACGCAGAACTTGAAAGGGCTGATGTTATTATCGTTGTAGGTACCTCGGCTCTCGTCCAGCCTGCTGCCTCCTTCCCACTGGTTGTGAAGCAGCGAGGCGGCAAATTGGTTGAAGTGAACATCGAACAAACTCCGCTCACCCCTTCCGCCGATGTGCATCTAAAAGGTAAAGCAGGAG
>CBDVBC010000247.1:0-3600 GCA_965372125.1 Candidatus Hermodarchaeota archaeon
GGCTGCTGAAAGGTTCAGGGAGCTGGGATAAAGTGATGGTGGATTCTCCCTGGAGAACATTTAGGAGAGCGAGGATATGGGAAGCATCAGTGAATATTGCTAGTTTGTCCTCGTCAAAGGGTCCCCGATCCAGAACAGCCACCCTCAGAGGTATAAGGTTCGAAGCAGTTCTTGAATCTTGCGAACTGCATTGTTTACTGCACGCATGAAGAATCGAGTGTCTGGGGAAACTAACGCAGCGAGTACAACCAAACGTCCATCGCTCAGTGTACAGCCTTTTGTGACAAGGATGCCTTCTTCGCAGCGGATTGTGATATCGCGGATGCGGCCTAGTTTTAGTTCCTCGCGGGCGCGCTGTGCGGCGTTGTGCACGAAGCTACTCATGGCAGCTGCGACGTTCTCGTCAACTTCTTCTCTGACCGCGGAGGCTATCACGAAGCCCTCTTCAGTGGCCACTAGGCTTGCATTGACTCTGCCGGTTTCGTTTAGTTCCTCTAGAGCTTCGTTTAACGATTCTAGTGTCGAAGTCAATCCGGTTTATCTCCTGTCCGCTTTACTTGGTTTTGTATTACTTACTTCGCCTTATAAAACAGGTGGGAATGTTCACCAATTTACATCCAGCAGGCTTTTAGAGGGTAACGGCTGCAAAGTTGCTGCAAGGTAGGTTAGAATCAATGGATTTGGCTGTCCGTTTCTTATTGATGATTGTTGCCACCCTCCTTCTCAGCAGTTCTTCCTTCATTATTCTTCTCAGTCGACGTACCGAGGGTCTTTATCGTTTTAACGCCATCTTCCTGGAAGTATTTGGTGTAGACCAAAAACATCCTTCCTGGCTCCGCTGGCTTACCTCTTCGCTTCTGGGTACCGCTGCTGCATCTTTGCTGCTGGTTCTTCTAATCAACGCCGCAGACGCGGTCAATCAGCTTGCCTTGCCCTCAGGAATCGGGTTAGACCCAGTAGTAATACCTCTCTTGATCGGGTTAGTTTCACTGTCAGGAGTGCTTATTGTTTGCGCTGCATTAGTGGTTCTAGTTTCACCTATCTCGAGTCCTGGCGCGCTGGCAATCTTGTCTGCACTCCACTTTTTCGCTTATCGTTTGACTAGCCCTCTCAGTTTAGCAACTACTGTCCTCTTTTTCTGCGCTATCCTCATCGGAGTGGTATGCACTTTCATTTCCCTGTACATCCTCCTCCGTAGACATTTGTACCCATTACTTCTCCGTCTAGGAAGCTAGGTTGATACCTACAACCAAACTTGTTGTCTATAAAGAAAAAAAGAGAAATAGAGTCTGGAGCCCTAGTCATAGTTGCTGAAGGCTAGACTCTATCTCAGAGATCGTAAGCCATAATTGTTTTCCTTTTGTTCGCTTCAGCTCGTTCAGCTGCCGCTTTTAAGAGAGCCCCAATATGTTTATTGAGTTCCTTGTAGGTGGCACCTGAAACATTGAGTTTAGGTTTACGTTTGTGAGCCCAATCAGAAACTGCTTTCTTAACTATGAAATCTGTCATTGTTTTTCCTCCAACGCGTTGGGGTGTTCCAAACATATTTTTTGGAATGCTATTAACTCGCTGTTCCACCACAAAAGCCTTTGCCTGATTCCTTTCTAATGGCGCCTCTACCTCATCTAGCAAGGTTTTAGCAGGAATTGCCGAAAAGAGTGGTAAAGTTGACACCTAGCTCCTTTAACATCCGTTCCAGAAGTCGCTGGCGCTCTTGAAAGTTGGTGACTGCCTCGCTAAGGAGGAGGAGAAGTTCCCTATCAGGACCCTCTAGGTGTTGGTCAAGTGTTACAAGGGATGAAGCGATATCCTTTCCAACAAGTTGCGCGCCAGCAGCGACTAGTAAGGAGTTACTGCGGTGCTCCTCTGACTCTGCAGTCTCAGCGCCTGCTAGAGCCCAGAAGAAGAGGCTTTTGATTAGTTTGAAGGTCCATAGAAGAGTGAGTACTTGCCACTGAATTTCGCTGCTGGTCTTCGGTATTTCGAGAAGCCGTCCTAGAACTCGGCTGCCTTCGCTTCGCGCTTGCGCGAACTGATTCAACGCTTCTTTTATCGCTCCCTGCTTTGCTAACTGGCTGCCCGAGGTCATCAGCTCAAAGAAGCGTTCAGGGAGAACACGTAATGCAGAAGTGAGATCAGAGGATCTTTTATCCTCTTTTTCTCTTGATTGCTCTTTTGGCACGTTGTATGTGGCCTCCGCGATGGGCGAGGTCTTTTAGGATCCTGTAATCTTTCTGACTCAACCTGAGTAGTTTTGCTGCCTGGCTTTCTGGAAGATTAGGGGTGACGGCTAGGAATTGAGCTACTTCAGTGACTCGACTACAAAGTGTTTGAAAAGCGCTCTCTGCTACTAGCTTCCCTTCCTCTCGTGTGACTGATTCGGTTGCTTTACCAATTGTTGCAGCTATTCCTAGCGATCCCGGTGAAAAACCAATAGCACGGACTTTCTTCTCATCAACAAAGATACCGACGTAGGTGAGGTCTTTATGCTCTTTCTTTTCGAAGGTTGATTTGTAGGCTTTTGGAGGCAAGCTCAGTATAAAGGAAAGAGATGACGATTGGTCCCGAAGCACTTGGAGAGCGGCACCAGCGTCGTCAAACCACATAACTGGTAGCCGTCGTCTTTGGAGCGTTCGGAGAGCTCTGATGACCCGCTGGTTGCGTGCCTTTTGTCCGATTACTAGTAGAGGGACGCTAGCGAGTAAACCAAAGATTATGATATCTAGCCCAGTCCCAAACTGGTCCCAGAGTTGGAGAGCAGCAGGATGTAAGTCTTCATCACTGGGAGGTTTCTCGAAGCTGGGTAGATAGTCTTGAATGACCTCCTTCACCACTGGATTAAACGCCCTGAAGGACGCGACTTCGCCTGTCCATCGCTGAAGATTCTGTTTAAACCTCTCATGGAAAAGAGCGTTCAAGGTCTTTAAAACGGCGAGGGCTGCCACCTCATCGTCTTCTCGATCCAGCAGTGCTACGCAGAGCACTGGATCAGCCTCGTCCCACGTGAACTGATAGCTACCGGTTTCAATTGAAGTTATATCATCAGAAAGTAAATCCAGCCCGAACATCCGTAACGCTGACAGAAACCCTGAAACCAGGTCCGGACTAACTTTCAGCTCCCGAGCGCTTAACTTCACACTAGTCAGATTGAGCCCACTTTTATGAAAAATATAGAGGTAGTGGATCATTGACGAGTCTAGTACTCCTTAGGTAACAGACAACATAAAACATTTTTCAATTAGCCTTTCAGTCAACTGGTTCACTCCATTTCGGTGGTTACTAACCGAAATTGTTGTTTGGCTTAGCCCGATTCTGGTTCTAGTGGGAGACGGACACGCCGACGACGACGGGAGATGAAACGCCAGGCAAGAGCCACTACAATGATAGCAATTATGACAATAACAGCTATCACCAATAACGTCAGCATCAAGTCAGGGGGAGGGGAGAGAGGAATCGTTGTTGATAGAACCCTGAAATAATACGTGAGGATTTGTTGGAGTGGCCCGAAGGTGAGGATTTGGGTTTCGTTGGTGGAAAAGTAGATACCAACATCCTGGTCGATGACATGTTGAGTTTCATAATAGGTATTCGGTATAATAC
>CBDVBC010000248.1:0-3597 GCA_965372125.1 Candidatus Hermodarchaeota archaeon
CACCAGTTAATCTTAAGACCCTTCAGTTGGGGGTTGAACGAGCCCTGCCCTGGGGTCCGCATCACGCCGAGAATGTTGTCCTCGAAGACCGTGAGCCCCTCCTGTGCCAGCCTCTTGATTTTCTCTGGGTTCGCAATCTCAATAATCTGTCTCAGGGTTAACTGGCTTAGTTTGTCCTTCGCCTCGGGGTTCATGAGCGCCTGAATCTCTCCTGACTGGTATACTTCTTGGAGGACCTCCTTGATGGCAGTGAACCCTTTCACTTCACCTCTCTGCCAGTTCCTACGGCCGTCAAGCCCTACCTTACTTACTCTTTGGGCACTATACGTGAATAAGCCCTTCGCATTCTTCGACAGCATGGTTCTGAGTGACTCAAGATCGTTACCAGCTGCACCTTTTCTGCTAGAAATTAGTTTATACAACAGGTGCACTAGGTCAGCCGCCGGTCCATTGTATGCCCTTGATATCTGTATCCTCGACGCGTCACCATCCTGTAGGAACGATTTGGCTATGTCCGGGTCCTTCATGGTGATAAGCTGAGCGAGAAGTCCAAACACCATGGTGTGCAGCCGGGAGAGTTGTCGCCATGTGATATCATAGAAGGAGTCCAGTCCGTAAAGACTCTCGGGGCGCTTTGGTACGTTGTTCCCAGCTGTTCGCGGTAGTACAGCCTCTCCCACCCCGTTCTCCGCCATAGTCTTGAGCGCCTCTACCCTGCGCTCGACGCTGGTCACCGACCACCGCAGGAGAGCCAATGCCTCCATGGCAGTTCTTGGAACGATGTGGTAGGCACTGAAATGGGTCTGCGCGTGGTCGCCGTCTGTGGCTCCCTTAATCCCCTTGGTTGCATGTAGGCCTTCAGGACGGGTGGTGGTTCCAACGAGGTAGCCATCTGCATCTACCCAGCAACCCGTTGCTAGGGACGCGTCAACGACTCCGTCACTGGCCGCTACCACTATCTTACCATCGCTGTCATAGAGCCCAGGTCCAATCAAGAAGGCTGCGATTTCGTGTCTTGGTTTACCAGCGCCATCCGTAGTCTGCGTGACCCTAGCGAAGGACTGGGAGAAGGCGTCGAACATCTTCCACAGGAAGTCCTTAGTCTGCTGGGACATATCATCAAAACCTGGTAGGCTGTCAGGTCTGGGGAAGTCGTCGCCACCGAAGGTTATCTGTTTCTGCACTGGGGATGTACCAGGTACGTCCTCTACCCTGATATTCATTGCCTGTTGTGTCGTCTCGTCTGCTCCGAACATCTCCGCAAGGCGCGCCTCCCAGTCGCTGTCGGCATCGCCGCATTTAGTCTGTAGGAATATCAGGGGTACAGCCACGGTGGACTGGGGGGGTGTACTTATGAAGAGCTTAGACTGAGGAGTGATGAGCGACTGCAGGTGCCACATCACGTCGAACCACTTCACAGGCGCCACCTCGGGGGAGTCGCCGCTGTGTCGAACATCGTACTGACGACTACTTTCCACCCATGTCTCCCACCAGCTCGTCTGCTGACTGAAGCTTGAATCGTACACCGAATGGCGCCACTGGGACCTGGAGCCCACTGCCTCCTTTAGTTTAAACGTGTAGAAGGAGTCGGAATCGAGGTAAAAACTTAGGAGGTACCGTTCGCCCTTCCACGTCGAGCGCCACTGGTACATCTCCCTGAGTATCTGGAGGAAGCCAAGCTGGCTACCTATTAGATGGACATACGCGCCTTCACTGTTGAACACACTTCCGCTCTGCATCCCCACGCCCTGTTCGCCGAAGTTCTGGTTGGCGGTGCCCTGGTCAATCTCCTCGACGAAGGCCTCGTCGTTGAAAAAGTCCATGAACTCGGGTCCGAGGACGCGGAAAATCTCGTCCATGGCGCTCCAGAATATCTCGTCCACTATCGGGTTGGTGATGCCATGCATTATATCGGCTAGTATGTTCATGGAACCCGCCGAGTTAGCCTCAAAGGCTGACAACATACTGGCTGTCAAATCGCCGTTCAGGAGGCTACCATCCCACCATTCCTGCCATGTCATGGATATCTCGTCCATCATCTGGACGAAACTGATGGTGTTGACTCCACCGCTGTCATAGAACTGGTTGGGATATTCTACAATCCACTTATTCCATGTGCCTGAACCTTGCATCACTTGCATCATTTGATCATCATACACTCGTTCAACGGTTAGGTCGTCATACACGTGATACCATTCAACATAGTATATTAGATCAGAAACGAAGTCATGATGTCTGAAGTAGATAGAAACGTACTCTGTTCTCATTTCAGAACCGAGGCCCCAATTGGCCGCGATGAACTTGGCATATGGGTCAGAATACGTATCCCAATGTTGACCACCAATCGCGTCTCTCCACTCAGGGTGACCAAGCCAGAATGGAACCATATACTTATCATTCCACATCTGACACATCGTATTGAAGGAGTCCATGAAGTCTAGTCCGCCGGATGTCACTTCGATACTCACGTCGTCGATGTATGCGTGGTCATAAGTAGCCCATATCCTCAGATACAAAGCCCCCGCCGCCTCATGATTCCAATCCACGTGACCAAGGAACTCCCTGGCGTTATCGTAAACATCTCCCGCACCGATGGTCCACGTCTTGGTGGTATGCGAGGTCGAGTCGAAGCGCCCGTTCCCTATTCCTTCCAGCTCGTACCATGCATCGTTATCGTAGTGGTAGGCTGCGATTATGAGTTCGGCGTCCGTATGATCGTCATCGACATATCCGCTAAGGGATATCTCGATTAGGTGGGCGTCGTCATAGGGGTGCTGGTCGGGGTAGAATACGAGTTCTACCCAGCCATCAGAGAGAGATGAGTCACTCGCAGGTCCCAAAACTAGGTAGTTGTAGTCCATATGTCTGAGATCGTCGTTGTCGCCGTCTACATGCGCTGGGTCGCATCCGTGAGCTTGGTCGCACGAGTAGGATATGAAGGGTTTTTGGGTTTCGGGAACTCGCGCCTTTAGTATGTCCGTCGCCATCTGTTCATACTGAGTTCTTACATCAGAAGCTTCTGCGTCTGGAAACAGCGGAGACCCATACTCACCAGTGTTGGCGTAGGAAGCCGCTCTTTCCCTTATAGCCAAGTATTGCTGGTCGTACTGAGGCATTAGTCCGCGAAATATATTGGTGGCGAAGATGGATGCTGCACTCTCCCAGTAGGGGTAAGGGCATATCGGCGCGTAGTCACTGGCGAATTCGTCACCGTCGGGGCTCAACATCACCATCCCTTCCCACTGCCCTGTTTGGTCGGGTAGATAACCCTGAACTGGTGGGTCTCCCGATGTGTGCGGGTCGCAGTAGTAACTGTCTAGGAAGCCATAGATGAGTATGCTCCCGCTCTTTACACCACCAGCAGTCGGTACCGTAACGGGCGAGGGGACTTGGGGCATCAGGTACTCATCCACCAGTTGGAACGGGTATTCGTAGGTGGTGCGGAACTGACAATATTCAGTGTGGTCCTCTTCCTTTGGAAGCCGGATATCCTCTATCGTGAAGTCGTAGCCAATATCTCCAATTATGGTTCTACCGAACAACGTGACAGGATTTACGACTCTGAATGTTGTGTATAGTACGACTAGGTTGAATCCT
>CBDVBC010000249.1:0-3588 GCA_965372125.1 Candidatus Hermodarchaeota archaeon
AGATATGCTCCATGCCTCCGCTCTTGAATTACCGATTGAAAACAATCGATTTGACCCCCTTACATCATTGTTCTCATCTACGCGGACTCTTCCTGCAAGAGAACCGATTGCAGAACCTATCCCTTACACCTCTGAAGCATTGTCAGAAATTACGTGCGCTCTACTTGAGCGATAACCGGTTGCGTCATGTTGATTTAACGCCTTTACGTCATTGTTCGAAGCTGCGTGAAATCCATCTTTGGGGGAATCGATTGACTAGTGTAGACCTCTCACCGCTCTTCGGTTGCTCAGAGCTTTCACTGCTGGTTATAGACACTGAAGTCGTGCTAACTGTAGACCACACCCTTAAAACCAGTGAACAGATTCCCAAGGCAATCACGAAGGTTTTTCCTCGCATACGCTGGACCAACAACGAGTAAATGACAAGTGTGGCGAAGTCAAAGTGCAAAACCAAGACATTGTGAAAGTGTTCTATGAAATCGCAGAACTATTGGATTTGCTCGGCGAGACGTTTAAGCCGAGAGCGTATCGACGAGCTGCACGGTCCATTGAAGCACTCTCCGAGGACCTAGCGGATATCGCCACGCGTGGCGAGCTAGAAGATATCCCTGGAGTGGGTAAGGCGATTTCACAGAAAATCGAGGAATTTCTTAAAACGGGGAAAGTTAAGGCGCTTAAGGAGTTGCGGTCGAAGGTTCCACCTGGGCTTGTGCAGATGCTCCAGATCCCTGATGTAGGGCCCAAGACCGTTCAGAAGCTTCATGAGAAACTGGGTATTAGCACGATTGAGCAGTTGCGAGAGGCAATTGAAGAACACCGTATTCGTGACTTGCGCGGGTTTGGAGAACGGAGTGAGGAAAGTATTCGCCGCAATCTCGAATCATTCATCAAACAACAACAGCGAAGACCTATTAGCACAATCTATCATCTCGCCCAACAACTACTGCATATACTTGGCGAATTATCAGGTGTAGAACAGATTGAGGTTGCAGGAAGTCTTCGGCGCTGGCGTGATACCGTCGGCGATCTCGATATATTGATTGCCTCTGAGAAACCCGAACCCATAATGAGCGCCTTTACCCAGCTTTCCGATGTGAAACAGGTTCTAGCTCATGGCTTAACTAAATCCAGCATTATCATTCGTGATGGGTTGCAGGTAGATTTACGGGTCGTTAAGCCTGAAAACTTTGGTGCTGCACTGCAGTATTTCACTGGGTCAAAGGCTCATAACATCGCGTTACGCCGCCTAGCCCAAAAACGAAAGTGGAAACTGAGTGAATACAGCTTAAGTGACAGAAGAGATGGAAGTATTATTGCCCAACGGACAGAGGCTGAAATCTATGAAGCCTTAGGAATGGCTTGGGTTCCCCCAGAACTCCGGGAAGACGCTGGAGAGATTGAAGCCGCGCAGAAGAACCAGTTACCCAAGCTAGTTGAACTCGGCGATATTCGTGGAGACCTGCATATGCATACGAAGTGGAGTGACGGAAGAGACACCATAAAGGCAATGGCACAAGCTGCTGTAAAGCGGGGCTACGAATACATCGGTATCAGTGACCACTCCAAACGAGTCAAGATTGCAAAAGGACTGGCTGAGGAAAAACTCCGGGAGCAGATTGAGGTTATTCGAAAGATAGACGAAGAACTCATTGACATCCGAGTTCTATCGGGTGTGGAAGTGGAGATTCTTTCAGAGGGAACCCTAGATTTTTCTGATGATGTGCTAGCTGAAACTGATGTTGTCACAGCCTCAATCCACTATGATACTAGAGGCTCTGAGGAGGAGATGACAGAGCGCTTCGTTCGCGCCTTGAAAAACAAGTATGTTGATATCCTTGCTCATCCTACAGGCCGAATGGTTGGTCGGCGACCCTCTTACTCAGTAAATTTAGACAAGCTGATGGAGGCTGCTAAGCACCACGGCGTTTTTCTTGAAATCAACTCATATCGTCTTGACATTTCAGATGTTGAGGCACATCGTGCCAAGGATCGGGGGCTGCATCTAGTTGTAGGCAGTGATGCTCATTCGGCTACTGGACTTGAAGTAATGAAGTTTGGTGTAGCCATGGCGCGAAGGGGCTGGCTGGAATCGAGAGATGTCATTAACACTCTACCCTTTACGAGGCTCCGCCGAGCACTCAAGCACGTCCATATTCGCTAGTGACTTTTCGGTGAACGTTTCAGATAGAGGTTGTCATCTTCTGGCTTTTACGATTCCCACTGGCAGGTGCTCTTCGCCGTATCGTTGGAGTTTTGCATAAGCCGCGTCCCACCGTTGTAAAAGGTCTGCCCTTATTTTCTCATCTTCAATTTTATCTATGATCTCCTTTGGGATGCATGCTAAGAAATGTGGTTGACCTATTTCCATTATTCTCGAGTCGGTCACCTCTCCTCCTGCTCTTTCTACAAGCTCTACTAACTTATCGAGGGGGAGGTAATGGATATCATCTTTCTCTCCAGTTCGGACCTGAAAAATCTCTTCACGAAGGTTATACATTTCCAAGTGAGCCTTCTGAGCCTTCGTCTTGGCAATTGGCAGTGATTCTGCTAGAAAGATTCGGGGAGACACTCTAAACATTTCTTTGAGAATCTGTGTGATTGTTGCTTCATTTCTGAAGCTGCGGATCCCGTGAACCACGACAGCGAGGTCAAAGCATTCGTACTGGAGTGGTAAGCCAGTAGCGTCGTAGGCAAGGGGGAATACTCGCTGTTTCATTCCTGCTTGGGTTAGGATTTCCTCGACGAACTGCCATCGGCCAACATCAACAGCAACGACTCTCCCTCGATCACCTACAAGGTATGCCAGTACAGTTGTGGTTATTGCGTGGGCTCCGCAGCCTACCTCAAGTATGTTCATGCCCCTTTCGATGTTGGCTTCTCTGAGAACCTTGTAACGTTCAACCATTTCGAAGTGAAGCCAGAAAGGAGCAGGCTCCTGTGGGCCCCGCTTGGGAATCTGTCGAATTACTTCTGCGAATTCGCTGTCTAGCTTCTCAAGTTTCGCCTCTAACTTGTCACGACTTGCCATGATACACTCAGTGTCCACTAACCCAATTAAGGTAACGACATCTTGAACAACTGTTGTGGTCTAGTATGTCCGTGCGATGTAGGTGACGGCTTTCGCCGTTTTTCCGCAGACTATGCAGGGACCCCAGGGCTTCTCTTTCTGACCGAGCCTGGTGCCGTGAGTATCGCCGCCGGTTTTCTCCTTGATTTTAGCGGCGCAGGCTTCACCTTCTAGTTCCATGGTGCAGAAACTGACTCGGGCGACTTGCTTGCCTTGAAGAACCTGGTCAATCTCCTCGATGCTGTTGGCATCACGAATTGCACCGGTGAAGCGTTCTTTGGCACGCCGGAATAATTCCTCCGATAATTCCATACCGAGCTGCTGAACCTTCTTCTCTAAGCTAGCTGATGGGACAACGATACGCTCGCGAGAGTCCCGACGGAAAACTGTCGCTGTTTTCTGCTCTACCTCACGGTTTCCAATTTCAAGACGTAGCGGGACCCCACGCATCTCCCAATGATAGTATTTGTCGCCAGGACGGCGATCCGTATTGTCTGTGTGAACCCGAAAACCTGCTTTAC
>CBDVBC010000250.1:0-3579 GCA_965372125.1 Candidatus Hermodarchaeota archaeon
TGTGTTCCGTTGCCATGGTGGGCGTCGATATCAAGTATTAGAACACGGCTATTAGGTACTGTTGCTGTAATGTGTTTGGCAACGACTGCGACATTGTTGAAGAGGCAGAATCCGCGAACCTGATTTTCATTAGCGTGGTGTCCTGGTGGCCGAACTAGGGCGAAAGCATTGCCAATATCACCATTACTAATCAATTCCCATGCCTTGAGCCCTGCTCCAGCAGCTAAAATTGCAGCATTATAAGAGCCCTTGGATGCCAGGGTATCTGCATCAAAGCGGCTCTCTCGGTCAGATGCAGTTCGGATGAAATCGATATAGTCCTTTGGATGAACGCGTTCTAATTCGTGAAGAGTGGCAGCACGTGGCGCGACTAGACGAAGATTATCCTCGTTGAATGCCTTTCGTCTCTGAAGGAATTCCATAACTGCAGTCAATCTTTCAGGGCGCTCTGGATGACCCGCACCCATATCATGTTTTAGAAATGCTTTATGAAAAAAGAAGCCAGCGGTCATGGTGTTCACCTCGAAATCCTTGCATCATTCATTCTAGAGGAAGACGCGTCTGCCTTGTTGAGCGGGATGATTGCTTTAACGATTGCTCCTCAGCTGGCGCAATCACCCCACCACATTGGACTTTGATGGAGCGTGCAATTTCTGAACCTATTGTGGGCACAGCGGCGAGTTGGGAAAGTGGAGCGCCTCGGATTCGCTCCTTGTTCACAAAGCCATTACGGTAGAGAAGGCGGCCACGAACACGTCCTACACCTTTAAGCTGGACAAGTTCAGCTAATTCCCGTTTTACTCCGTACTTCACTCGAAGTTCTAGTTGTTCCAAGTCCGCACGGAGTGACTTGTACTTGAAGACCTTAGCGATTTCGCGACAGGCATAGAGAAGCCAGACTTGAGTGTCAACGAGGCGTCTAAGGTCACCAGAACCTATGTTGAATTGATTGGTGAGTTGTTCTTCAGATAGCTCTTCAATCCAACCTTTAGCAAGCAGCGCTGTCTTAACTTCTGCAAGGAAGAACTCGTAGTTTGTACGATTGTAACGGGGATTTGGCACAGGTACCAAGAACTCCTCGATATGTTCACCCACATAATCGTGAGTACTCTCTTCCTCACCTCTGCGGAGGTACATACTAAACTGATCAGGTGTGTGGCAAATCAGATGCAGATAGGAAAAGTGAGTTACTTCTGTCGCAGCCCGTGAAGCAGTTAATAGACCATCCCGTATAATTACAGCAGATTTTGGATCGATATAAAGCTGAGAGACTCGACGTCCAAAAAGTGTGGCGAGCAGCTGGTCATCTCTGCGTCTCAAGAGGTCTTCGTCTTGTAGAAACCTAACGATTAAATCCACCAGATAGGTGACTTCTTCAGGGTCACGTTGGTGACCGAAGAAGGTTTGCCGAATGAAATCCATAATACCCTCTTTACTGGAGGCATACCCCAAGGCAATAGTTGACAGTACATGACTGCGCAATGCAGATTCGCTAGCAAGCTTTGAAACAATATTTTCCGCATCCCCCAAGACATAATTATCCATAAGGAACGCCACTTCTTCCTGCCGCCTAGCGATGAGAACAGAAGTACCTGTTCTATCATATTTAGGGCGCCCAGCACGACCCGCCATCTGTTTATACTCCAAAACAGGGATTGGTCGATAACCCTCAGTCCGATCGAATCGTCGATACTCGTTGATAACAACTAACCTTGCTGGCATATTAATTCCCGACGAAAGAGTTGGAGTGCAGCAAACTGCTTTTACTAAGGCCTGACGGAACGCATCTTCGACAAGTTTTCGTTCTGTATGACGAAGCCCTGCGTGATGGAATGCGACACCTGCACTAACAAGTTGGGCTAGTTTATCAGTCACTTGGGTGACTTCACCCGATTGGAGAATGCGCTTAGTGATAGTATCTAGTTCAATTCGCTCGTGCTTGGATAAAAAGCGGGATATGATTGGGCTTAGGCGTTGGGCTGTGTTCATAGCAGACCGCCTTGTATTAAGGAAGATTAGGAGCTGCCCTTGGTCACGAAGCACTTGACGAGTGATATCGCCGATTGGAAAAGATGAAGCAGGTGTATATCTTTCTTCATCACCATCAGCGAATCTTACCTTGCCCTCGTGATAGATCCCCTCTCGTAGTGTCACGGGGCGCCATTCACTTGTAACCGCTTCACCTTCAAGCCAAGCAGCAAGCTCCTCCGCGTTGCCTATTGTTGCACTGAGTGCAAGGATTTGAGCACTTGGTGCAACTTGCTTCAACCTGACAAGAACAACCTCAAGGGTTGGTCCACGACTTAGATCGTTGATTAGGTGGACCTCGTCAGCAACAACGATACCAATTTGAGATAGCCAGCTGGCTTGGTGGCGGAGCAAGGAGTCCGCCCGCTCATTTGTACATACAAGAAGGTCGTATACGCCTAGTTTTTCATCAGCGGAATCATAATCTCCCGTGGTTATGCCAACCTTAATTCCTAGTTCCTCAAACAAGAGGAAATCGTCGTATTTCTCAGAGGCTAAGGCCCGAAGGGGAGAAAGGTAGATTGCCTTGAGGCCTTGCTCCAGTATGGTTTTGAGCATGCAGAGTTCCGCAACGAGCGTTTTCCCTGAAGCAGTAGGTATCGCCAAGACCATGTGTTTTCCTTCGAGAACGCCTGCTTGGACCGCTTTTCGTTGTGGGGGGAAGAGCATCGTTATACCTCGTTTCTCGAGGAACGCCTTTGCCTTATCTGGTAGAGGCAACTCACTGATACGTTCTATAGCTGATCCCCACCTACTTACTAGCTGCTCTGACACAGAACTTGCATCATCAACGCCCAGTCATTCCGTACAATCCAGCTCTTGGCATATAGATAACTCCTTCTTTGAGTAGTTGCTCAATCCCCCGCTGAACAAAATCACTGGAGATACCTTGTAATTCAGCAGCTTGTTGAATTTTCTCTAACGGTACATAACCGCCTATCTCTCTTTCTAGTTCACGAATTATACCCGATAGGCTACGCATTTTATCGCTTTGAGATTTAGGTCGTCCAATCACAATGGAATCGATGTCGAACTGGCCGGTTTCCGGGTCTACGCCCACCTGCTGGAGCGAAATATGAACCAGCCGAACTGCAGATTGGGCATCATCAACCAGCACCTTCTCACGCAGCGCCATCTTCGCATGAGCCTCAGCCAAACGGATAAGAGATTCCAACTGCCGAGCAGTGATGGGAACAGGCGCATTCTCCGGCTCCCCCATTTTACGCATCTGAAGATAGAAATCCTTCAAAACCTTCAAAGCCTCCTCAGTAAGAACAGGCCTAACAGCCCGCCGAGCATGAGCAATATACTTTCGAAGAAGATCCTTCGCAATCGGCGGATCCTTCGGAATATCCTGCCGCCTATGAAGGCCGATAATATGCGACGCCATCCGCTCATCCCGCTCAGACTCCGGTCGATCCGTCAAAATGAAAATAAGGTCAAAACGCGACAACAACGGAATAGGCAAATTCACATTCTCATCAAACGGCCGCTCAGCAACATAACGACCCAACACAGGATTCGCTGCAGCCAATATAGCAGTACGCGCAT
>CBDVBC010000251.1:0-3576 GCA_965372125.1 Candidatus Hermodarchaeota archaeon
TGAGCACTGTTGTAGTCGTCTTGGCTGGCATGCTCTGGGTTGCAGCCCCAAGGTTCAGCATGACCGTTGCGATGCGAATCCACCCAACAGCGACCCCCCAGGATTCACTCAGCATTGAGGCGATGCAGGGAACCCTCCCCTCTGACGTAAAGCTCTACGCACCCCATGGCTTGGAGTACATGATTACATCTCGGACCTGGTATGAGGCAGCACCCGAAGGTGGGAGTAGCAGCTGGCCCTCCCAATGCGCCTACACCATGTATAACGAAGAAAACCTGACCAGTCGCTCAACCTATTACGTTATCACACCAGGACCCAATATGGCTGTTTGGAACTTCACCCCACCAGAGAATGACCTAGTAAGACTTGTAACTGTGGGGAGCTCTGACTTCTTCGACGATTTCCTCAATATCACCGTCTTTGCTAAACAGCCTCTCTTCAGAGTCGACTACCGTTTCCACAATTTCAGTATTCCCCACTTCATGAATCCACAGCCCTTACCCAGCATCGGTGGAAACTACTACAGCCAGGTGATACCGACGAGTAGCCTCTCAGAGGGGAGCTATCAACTCCATATTATCCCTCTCGTGGCACCGCCGCCTCCACCACCTCCCAGAGAGGATATACTAGAAATCACTGTTTACCGCTTCTCTTCCCTAGGTAGTTCCCACGTGCCTGCCAGCAGCCTAGTCCAGCTAGTATCTTCACCAGGTTCCTACAATATTTTTGGTGTGAATTCAACTACGGCGGCTGCCGTTGACCTGCTTAACCGGGACCTCTCCAGACCCAGCTTCCCCACACTAACGAGGCCCACAGAGCCGTACATGGTACTACTGACGCCGCTCTTCTACCTTCCCCTGCTAAGTGATCTATCTAACTTCGTCCTCTTGCTAGTTCTTTGTCCCCTCATCGGAATCTACTGGCTTGGGGCAGGAACACTCCTTGCCTGGTTCATAATGCATACAGGGCAGCGTCTACTGAAAAAACGAGGAACCCCCGAGGCGGCCTAGCTTACCTTCCGAACTGCATTCGAGAAAGGATCAGGTGATTCAGGCTCTGCGTGGAGGAGGCAATTGACGCCCAGATCGGAGCAAGATACTCCCTGGACCTCGAGAGGGCTGCCATCGCAACCTGTAAAGGCGCCTCCCAGACAGAAGGACTGATGGAGTATTCCTCCCCGGGGAGAACCTCCTCCTCTTTCAGCATGATTACCTTCTCTTCGCTCCTAGAATCCCTCCTGGAGGGAATGGGAACCGAGGCCACCAAGGTGTAATTCGCAACCTCCACCAGCCTAAGGTGTTTGAAGCCCTGCCCAACCAAGAGGTCACTGAATTCCCCAGCAGAGTAAAGACGGTGAAAGGGAATCTTGTGTAACCTGAAGAAGAAATCCTTGAGGCGGAGACGATGGGAAATCTTCCGGCGAACGCTAGTCGAAGTAACGGTGAGGATGAACTGGTCCCTTGTGACCCTCTTTACCTCATCGAAGAACTGCTTGATCTGTGGTCCCCGAAGATACTCTAGGAAGCCGATGCAGAATGTGGCATCAAAGGATTTGTCCTCAAAGGGAAGATGCAACGCATCGCCTTGCACTACACTGACCCGATGAGAAAGACCTTCTTCCAGAACCTTCCTCTTCGCAAAGCGTAGGCAATCCTCACTAATATCAAGACCCACAAAGATGTCTTGGGAAAGCTTGGCGAGATGCCGGCTAGGATAGGCGCCTGCACAACAAAGGTCAAGGATACGCCGAGGTCCTGAGCTGAGGTTACCGAGAAAATATTTCACAGCGGCGAGGCGATGTTGGCAATGCTCTGATTCTTGGGAGAGCCTGTTCCCCAGAGCAAGATAGAAACTCCTGGCAGGAAGCTTGTACTCTGGATTAGAGTAGTACTCCATGATTTCGTGCCAGGGCAGCCCTTTCATCTATTCCTCACCAAGTGGATTCGTGAAAGGTTCGAAAGGTGATTGACTCGACAAAATATCTAGCTGCTTCTTCCTCATATCAAGGCAGCTACACATTGACTCCGGGAACGCTTAGATTGCTCGCATATGTTGAAGGAAAAGGGGCACAAACCATGGACACTCTCTGTGCTCCCATGGACCTTCGCGCCGCCTCCGAATCCTTCCTACAATATTATAGTGTATGTCCCATATATACTTAACCCGCTTTTATCCCCACTTCTAACACCCTTATAGCACCAGTAGAGCCTATCTAAGGACAGCAAATCTAAAAGGCAGGGGAATGAATGAGGAAGCGCCAATTGATGTGATTGGATCTTGACCGAGAAAACAGACTTTGACGTTGTTGTCGTTGGGGCAGGTCCAGCGGGTTCGACAGCCGCTAAAAGGCTAAAAGACAGACAACCGGACGCCTGTGTCCTATTAGTGGATAAGGCACCCAAGATCCCCCGGGATAAGCCTTGTGGCGGCTTTGTAGGCCCCGAAGTCCTGGAGGCCTTCCCCTACCTGAAGGGACAGGAAAGGCACTTCCTTGAGAGTGAGAGCTTTGAGGGAATCCTTCACTCACCTGACCTCCGCTACCAGGTCGGTGGACGCACCCGTATGCTCGGAATACTCCGCAGCACCTTTGACGGCTACCTCACAAAGCTAGCCCAGAGGGCAGGAGCCCAGCTCCAAACAGGTCATCGCGTCAGAGATGTCAAGATTGAACGACACGGAGCCACCATCTACTTCGAAGGCAGAAAGAAGGTTACAACCCGTGCAGTGGTGGGGGCTGATGGAGCAGTCAGCCTCGTTGCCCGCCGCACCGGTCTCCATCAAGGCTGGCGATCCAAAGAGGTCTGCAAATGCGTGGTCAAAGAATTCTCGGTAGACCCGGAATTCATCGAAGAACACCTGGCACCAAACCGGGCGGTCCACCTCTACCTTGGGTTCCAGGGAACCCCCGGCTACGCGTGGTTCTTCCCCAAGACCCGTCACGTCAATGTGGGTTTGGGCTGCTTCGCCAATCATCCCATCAAACTAATGGGTTACTTCAAGCTTTTCGTCAAGCTCCTCAAGGGTTGGAGCATGCTCCCAGAATCGGCTAGACCGGAGAAGGTTAGTGCTGGGTTGTGCCCCACTGTGGGACCACTCAACACGACCCAGAAGGATCGGGTGCTCCTCATAGGCGACGCTGCAGGCTTTATTTCACCCGCGACTGGGGCTGGCATTCTACCAGGGATGATCAGTGGTCGTCTAGCAGCTGACACCCTCGTCGAGGCCCTGGAACATGACCATTTCGATGCAGAGTTCCTCTCAAGATACCAGCGCCGCTGGGAGAAGCACATCGGACGCTTCCGCTCAGAGCTGATGGTTCAGCGAATTTTTCTCACACCGTTTTGCAATCTCTTCATTCGAATTGGGCAGCAGGACGCAGCCATAAGAGAGATAGTCACAGGAGCCCAGAGCCACACTGCAGGAGGAAGTTATGCCCAGGGGATCAGTATTCCCCGTCTTCTCGGGCGGGTTGTCTGGGACCTGTTCAAGGGAGCGTTTGGGCGGCTCTAACTAGGATCTCGGTTAGCTCAAATGAATTAGTAAGGTAAACCTTCAATAAAAAAAAGGAAGGAGAAG
>CBDVBC010000252.1:0-3568 GCA_965372125.1 Candidatus Hermodarchaeota archaeon
GGAGGAGCCTGTGCTCTTGGCCACCGAAACTCCACAGGTTCTAATCCTTGCCCCTGACACGCAGCTATAATCTCGGAAGAGCAACGAAGAGAAATAGCTGACCGTATTGAAGGCTCCATCTCGTGGGCTGCTAGTATGACACGCCCCATAAAGGGTGCCCAGCCAAAGCCGACATCACCACAGGCTTTAGGTTGTCCACGCACTAGGATTATACGCCCAGTGAGTCCTGCCACCTCCTCTAGCTGGATGGCATTGGGTAAGCAGTAGACAAGGTTGCTGCCAACCTCTGGGACTAACTGGGCAAAACCCTGTAAAGCTTCCAACGCTGCAAAACTGTGAACCAGATGAGTGACCACCTCCTTTCTAGTCAAATCCTGCACTATAGCACCTCAACTGATTTCCTATCACCAATCTTTAGAATCTTATCACTTCTCCTTTAACGGAATCACGCCGGTAAGGCTTATATAACAAGCTACTCAGAACTGGAAGCGGAAAACTCTCAGGAGGCATAGAAGTGCAAGGAAAAGGGTCAATTTCACTAAATGTTGCTACAATTGGGATTATGAGTGCGCTGATGGCAGTTTTATCATATGCAAGTATTGTCGTTCCAGCTCCCTTGGGAAGCATCGACGCGTCCTCTGTTCTAATCTTTTTAGTTGCAATCCTTTACGGTCCTGTTATAGGTGTCTCAGTAACGTGCATCGGCCAGTTCGTAGGGAAAAGCTTACTGATTAGCTTCTACGGGTTACCAGCTGTATTCATCCCTGGAGTCGTCGCGGTACGCGGGGTCGAAGCTCTCATCATAGGCATCATCAGTCGTAAAACATTCCAAGGAGGGTCCGGACTAGAAGTGCTGGCGATGATAATCGGTGTTCTATGGGAGACTGCCGGCTTCGTAATTGCTGATTTATACTTATTCGGCGCAGCTGCAATAGTCACGGTATTAACTATTGTGAATCTTGTTTGGGTTCCCTTCGGAATAGCCGCCATCGTCTACGTTCGAACTGCCTTCAAAGTTGAATACCTCGATGAACAATTGGGTATCATAGGCTCAGGAACTAGACGGGGTCTTCTCATCGGGAGTTTAGCCTTTATTGTGGTCTGCTGGACACTCATCTTCCTTGCTGGTGCGACAGGGATGTTGATGGGACCACTCTTTCCAACCTAGCAGACCTTAATTCAAAGGTCAGGTCCTGAAGGAATCGTAGGTTCGCCATAAGACAAAATTAAAACATCTAGGCTGAATTTGGTACCAATACAGCTCCACGAGTAGGTGAAAGGTGAATGCGCCGCGTTATTGGTAAAGTAATCGTCGAGCTGGTTTTGGGTGACATTACTGATCTGGCTACAGACGCTATTGTGAACGCAGCCAATGAGGAGCTCCAGCTGGGTGGAGGTGTTGCTGGGGCTATTCGCAGGCGGGGTGGCCCAGCAATCCAACGCGAATGTGATGACATTGGAGGAACTCCCGTTGGTACAGCGATCATCACAACGGGTGGAAACTTGAAAGCCCGATATGTCATACATTGTGTAGGACCTCGGTGGGGGGAAGGTGGAGAGGATGAAAAGCTGGCAAGTTCAATCCGTAGTGCACTAAAACTTGCTGCGAGTCGCCAACTCCGCAGCATTGCATTCCCTGCCATTAGTACAGGCATTTTTGGGTTCCCTAAGGATAGGGCAGCAAGGGTAATTCTTTCAACCACCATCGAATACCTCAAGCAGGGTACCTCTAAGTTGCGTCGCGTTATCTTCTGCCTCTTCAATCCCACAACTTTCAATATATTCAAGCACGCACTAGAAACTCTATCAGACCATTAGAAGCAGAGACGCTTTGCCAGGATTATAGAGTCAAAGACGTTTTATCAGGGGAAAGAGTATGACAGGGCTAGAGAGTTTCCGTGAAGACAAGGAAGAAGACGAGGAAGGCAAGGAGAAGGAGTTAAAGGAGAAACTGGAAGCCGAGAGGGAGAAGGAAAAGGCGGAAGAGTTTGAGCGCGAGCTGGACGAGAGTGCGAGGGAGTGGGTGGATGAGAAGAGAATGGTGGAGAAGATAGCAGAAGCTGCGTTTAGACAGGTGGAGGAGAAGCATGGGCGAATCACGGCTGCGGGGAAGGCCGAAGGGGAAGGTAAGGATGATGAGGTGAGGCGGGAGAAGGATGGGTGTCCGGCAGACGTGGTGGAACTGGATAAGGTGTCCAAGGCGGGGCTTCGAGAGGTTTATAGGACTGGCGGAGAAGGAGGAAGTATGATAGAGAAATCGGAGGTAAGAGAGTATGAAGAACGGCTGGAGTTATTGATTGGACTCCTTTCTCCCATCTATAAAACTTTGGCAAAAACCTCAATAGTCGAGCTGGGCAGAATCGGTGACAAGCGGGCGATAGAACCTCTCAAACGGATACTCAAGGAGGAATCAAGAGAGCTGGGTAGGCTTGGATACACGCGGGACCTCATCCACAGGGCGTTGGACAGTATCTCGTCCACTGACAGCTCGATGAACAGGATGCTCCAGAAACTATGGAAGAGCCAAACGGAGTTCAGGGAACGCCGAATGTCCGATGACCGCGCCACCCCTGCGGGCGTGACTATGACTATACAGGCTCTTGGAGAAATGAGGTATCCATCAGCGTTCGACCACCTCCGCCCCCTCCTCCACGACACGGAGCCACGGATACGCGCCGCCGCAGCCAGCGCCCTCGGGATGACGGACGGCGAACGGGCCCTTGAGCCACTGCTCAAGACCTTCCCGCCAGAACCCATCATATACGAATTCGACCCCTCACACCCAGTCAAACAAGATGCGCGTGTCGATTGGGTGAAAGGGCTGGGCTACACGGGCAGTCCACGAGCCGCCCCCCGCCTCATCAGGTTCCTCGAAGAGGACATCCCCGCCCTCACTAGCCTCCTCGAACAGAAAAGCCTCTACATGGTATACGCCGAGACAGCTGCCGCCCTCCTTTCGCTGGGTGACCCCCGCGCCACGGACGCGGGTTTTGCCGCGATAGAGGCGATTGACCGATACGCAGATCCTCACGGACAAACAGATACTTATGGCATAGTCGCCCTTCCTCTAGCGAGGTCGAGGGACCCCCGCGCCCTCAAGGTACTGAAGGCGATGTTCGAGAGGAGGAAGGACAAGCGGGTGGCGAAGGCCCTAGCAGAGCTCGGGGACAAGAGCTCCCTTGAGTTGATGGAGAAATGGCGCAAACCGATACCTCTCCCCGACTTCAAGCTGGGCGAGGGCGTCACCGCCTACAGGGTTCCGCTGGAAAAGGTGGTGGATAGGGCCCTCAAGGAGTGGAGAGGGTATATCTGCAGGCTGGTTTGGCCCGACCTGCCAGAGTACCTCGACCCGCCATACGGACCACTCGGTACAAGGTTGAAAAGGGGGTTACATGTTTTTCTCGTCGCTGACAGCATGGAACAGGCCGAAGCCGCCGCCCTTGACGCCGTGTTCTTGGTTCGGCAGGGCAAGCCCGAGCGCACCAGTGAAGCTCACACCTACCTTGCCCCGCCTCAATCCCCTGGGTGGGGGTCTCGGCAGATTGGGGTCTGCGGTGTGGTTCCTGAG
>CBDVBC010000253.1:0-3567 GCA_965372125.1 Candidatus Hermodarchaeota archaeon
CAAGCAATCGCTCCAGGGCCTTCACATCAATGTTTATGCCCATTTTCCGGGCTAGATCAACCTGATTGAGGCACACTACTAGGGGAATGTCAAACTCGAGCAATGCAATCGTCATCACGAGGTTTCGCTGAAGATTAGTTGCATCTACTACATTGACGATAACATCAGGTTGCTTTTCCTGAAGATACCGTAGCGTGACCTGTTCATCCAATGAAGTAGGACTGATAATCGTATAGGAGCCAGGCAAATCCACAATACGTAGCCGCAGTGTATCGGATTTCCTTCTTCTCCAACGCCCTCGCCCAGGTCCCTGACGAGATCCCCTGCGCCTTCCCCTTCGTCGAAATCTACCTTGCCGTCCACGTCTTGGAGGCTGGTCTGTCAATGGTGGCTCGTGCTCTTGACGGTCTATCTCTCCATTGCCTAGTGAAGGGGCGATGTCACTTTCTTGGAAGACTCCGGGTTTATACACGTCGTGAATCGAGAAAAAAACAGTGCCTTCTAGAATCTCAACAGTGGTTCCGGGATAATTGGATACGATTGCGCCAAGCCCGGTCCAGCTGTTAAAGATTACACTCTTTCCTACGTTTGGGTTTCCCACCAAGGCAATACTGTATTCCTCAGCAGGTTGATGATGCTGCCATCGACGAGGTCTGTGTTCTGGTCCGGGGCGTGACACCATCAATCACCTCGCTACTGAATTAATTCGAGTTCTTTTCTAACCAGGATTTGTAGAGCAATTCTCCGGCTTAATGCAAATTGCGCTGTTCCTACCTCTATTAGTAGCGTATCGCCTCCTGGTGCAGTTTGTACGACCCTGACTTGCTCCCCAGGAAGCATCCCCATTGATGCCATTATGCGTAGTAGGTTGGGGTTCTCGTTACTGATACATTCAATTGTCGCTTCTTCTCCTTGCTCTAAATCTGCAAGTGCTTGTGTTTCTACTGAGGCTATGTTGCCTTCTCCGTTAGGTATTGGATTTCCGTGAGGACAGTGTGTAGGCTCACCGAGTCGCTCAAGGACACGGTCACACATCTCCTTGGTTAGGATATGTTCCCACCGGCACGCTACTTCATGTGCCTCCTCCCAACTAACTCCGAGGAGATCTACAAGTAACAGCTCAGCAACTCGGTGCCGCCGCAAGACATCCAATGCCAACTCCCGACCCTTCTGTGTCAGTCGAACCCCACGCCCCTTCCGGTACACAAGATATTTTCTAGAGGCGAGTTTTTGGACCATCTGTGTAACGCTGGCGGGTGCTACCTTCAGCAGTTCTGCTAGTTCGCCGGTTTTTGCGTATTTGTCTTGTCGGGTTTCCAGTAGTCGGAAAACCGCTTCGAGGTATTCTTCGATGCTTGCGCTGGGGATTCCCTGTCTCTGGTCTTTTGGTGTTTCTCTAGGGTGGGGCTTGGAAGGCGATGTCACAAGCGTGATTTAGGCATGCCTAAATATAAGGTTTGCCTTCAAACCACTAAACCAAACAAAGAACACAGGACCCTCAAAGGAGAAGGAGATGGGACTAAACACCAATTAAACCATCATGGGCATCGGGAACTTTTTAACCCTAATTAGACCAATGTCCATTATCAACTCGCAGCATTCAAATCCTGCCAAGACTAGATTAAATGATAAGCATTGAATGGGGAAAACCATGTCTGACTTTGGTGAAGTAGAACGGCTTGAAGCTATCCTGATGCACCAGAAAGATAACGTCCAAAGAATGAGGGCATGCATAGAACTCGGAATCACCAAAAACGTAAAAGCAGTTGAGCCACTAATCCACGCCCTCGGGGACAGGGTAGCAAGTGTGAGGTGGAGTGCTGCCATCAGCCTAGGAATGATCTGCGACCCACGAGCCCTAGAACCACTCATCCAGACACTGAGTGATGAAGATAGTGTTGTCCGTGGATGCGCCGCCCTCTCGTTGGGTGAGCTGAAAGACAAGCAAGCAGTGTTCCCCCTTGTTCTCTTGCTAAAGGACAGGGAAACAAACGTCAGGTTGAGAGCAGCTGTTGCACTTGGAATGATCGGTGATGAAAGAGCTGTAAAACCCCTCATTCACAGCCTCAAGGATGAGGACCGGGCGATTCGCCTAAAAGCAGCAGAAGCCATTAGTAAACTAGGAACACCCGCCATCATAGCTCTTCTCCAAGTCTTGCAGGACGGGGAGAGCCAAATCAAAGGCGAAGCAGCAGACGCCCTCCGGCGAATCGAGTCAGTTGAATCAGTAGAGCCACTAATGGAAGCGCTCAAGGATGGTGACTGGCGTATTCGATGGGGTGCCACAGGTGCTCTCCAGAAGGTCGGAAGTGAACAAGCGATTGAACCTTTGGTTCAGGCTCTGAAGGATTCCAGCCAGAATGTCAGATTGAGCGCTGCTGTAGCCCTTGGCAGAATAGGTGACGCTCAAGCAGTTGAGCCTCTAATAGAGGTCTTACATGATAAAGATTGGCACATAAGATGGAGAGCCACTGTAGCCTTAGGTCTCATAGGAGATTCTAGGGCAATTGAACCGTTACGTCAGACATTAGAGGATTCGGACAGTATTGTACGTAGGGAAGCTGCCATCTCACTTGGCATGATTGGAGGAGATCAAGCAGCTGAAAGTCTTGTTGAAACACTAAAGGATGAAGACAGTCGCTTCCGATTATTCGTAACAGAAGCCCTAGGAAAAATAGGGCCAAGAGCAATCGATCCCCTCATCAAAGCGTTACACGATAAAAGGATGGGCGTTCGTTGGCAAGCTGCTGTCATCCTCGGGCAAATCGGTGCTCTTCAAGCAGTTGGGCCTCTTGAACAAGCTTTGAAGGACGAATTAGAGAACGGTGTTCGTGAAGCAATGATGGCTGCTCTAGAGAAGATCAGGAAGAAGCAATAATAACTATAGAGCTTCAGAGACTGTAATGTCAAAACAGTCAAGATTAATAGCTAAGAGCATGAATCGTTTACTAGAAGTGATAGGGGAAACTCGATGAGTTCAGAAAAGCGCGTTACCTACTTGTTGGATGCTCTGAGAAAGGGTGACGCCCAGGCACGAAGGAAAGCAGCAGAGGCCCTGGGAAAACTAAGAACAAGAGAAGCCCTGGAAGCCTTGATCAAGAGTCTCGGAGATAAGGACTCCGGAGTGAGATGGATGGCAGCCGTTTCACTAGGGCAAATAGGTGACCCACAGGCTACCGAGCACCTCCTAAAATTATTAGGTGATAAGGTCTGGCGGGTCCGCTGGGCTGCTGCCGGTGCCCTTGGTGAATTAGGAGCGGTCCAAGCCATCGACCCCCTAACTAGGATTCTAAAGGACCCAATTGTTGGGGTCCGAGAAAAAGCAACAGAGGCTTTAGGTAAAATCAAAGACCCCCGAGTTGTAGAGCCACTACTAGGAGTTCTAAACGACGAGGACTGGCACTGCCGCTGGCAAGCAACGGTTGCTCTAGGAAGAGTTAGAGATCCCAGAGCGGTGGGTTTCCTTATTCCCATGCTGAATGATGATGCAAGCCGTGTTCGACTTGGTGTCATCGAAGCATTAGGCAAGATTGGAAAACCAGCCGTTGACTACCTTCTGCGGGTCTT
>CBDVBC010000254.1:0-3561 GCA_965372125.1 Candidatus Hermodarchaeota archaeon
CCTTCAGGATCGAAGGGTAAGTTCTGCTCTCTATTATTTTCACAGAAATGGGTGCAGTAGCTGTTGCTCACGAGATTTCCGGAACGCCGGCACAAAATCACCTGTGATGTGGGAGCGATTAGCTCTAATACAGAATCTTCGGCTGAGAGAATCTGTGGTGCCTGGAGCGAATACCTCGGCTGCATTAGTTTTGTTTTTTCTATCACTAGTCCTCACCTTCCTTGTTACCAGCCTAGAGTGTTTGTTTGGGGCACCTGACAGGACAGCTGTTCGTCAATTTTGAGAGTATAGCGGAGAATCCTGTATTGTGTCCTTGTTTTTCTTTTTTGGAACCCCATAGCATCATTCAACTTCATTAATCTTCATTCAGGTTCATTATTGATATTTAAAACTCTTTAAAGCTTCCTATCAGCTAGAAGCTTTTTTTCTAGCCTCCTACAACAGGCTACTGTCCTTAATTTTTTCATTCAAAAAGAAACAAATGATAAACGATGTTAATGCCTGAAATCCTTTTTCGACGCAGATATGCCGTTGATTCCACCATTGAGAATTTGGTCGGTCATTTTGCACCCTAATGAAATGGAATGAACGTTATCCATCACATACCTATAACCTTTCAGACAAGGAGCCTAACAGCGGCCCAGTGTAAGAGCCGAATTCTTCGTAGAGAAAGATAAGGAGCTCAAAACGTTCGGGGCTGAGGTGTAGAAGTGATTGGATATCTTCAAATGATAGGTCAGGGGAGTTTTTACGAAAGCTGACGAACGATCTAAGTTCCGCGAGTAGCTCTCTGAGTTGAAACTCTAGAAATTTCCCTTGTTCGGAGAGGGAATCACCAAGACCCAAAGAGGTCTTCGCAATATTCATCTGAAGCTGGTTTGGGGGAGCTTGATGTACGCACTCACCCTCCAGACTGTCCTTTAAGAAGAGGTAATGCTCGGTGAACTCCGGAGTTGTGAGGAGGTCGTAAACCTTACCTGTGACGCCGAGGAGTGTAGGTGTTTTCTGAACTTGTTCCTTCCTGCTTTGGAGAATTTCCTGAGCGATTTCTACATCAGAGATTTCAACCATGTGAGGGATTCTAAAGGGGAACAACTCGTCCAGGGACTCTCTTAGTTTCTTGGTTTTTTCAAGGTCACAAGAGATGAAGATGGCTGAGCCGATGAGAATGTTTACAAGAAGCACATCAAGGGTTTCTCCTAGGAAGCTTAGTAGAAACTCGGCAGAGGTGAGCTCCTGCTTTTCCACAAATCTTATGTTGTGTGAGGCGAGGGCTTGCTGGATTATTGGAATGAATCCTTGGAATATCCTGGTCCCGCCGTCCCATCTCTTTAAGGTTTGCTCGTACTTGTTTAGAAAGAGCACGTTTAAGCTGTGGAGAACCGCTTGGACCTCCAAGATATCAACTTCTGTATCAGCTAAACCTACTGTGACGAGATCCTGTAAAACATCGTAGTGGAATCGGTAAGACCCGGCTTCGATGGTGCGGATTTCTTCGTCAATCGCCTCGTGACCGAATTCCCTAATCGCTGTTAGTAGCCCTGTTAGAAGTGTTTGGTCTAGCTTGACGACTGGTGAGAGAACTGAAACGAGGTTTTCACCTGAACGCAGGAAGATGAATATTGAATGGATTTTTCTTGGCAGCGGAATCCCTCACCGATGATTTGACTAAAACCCTAAGGGATTAAAGTGTTTCTTTCAGTCTTTTTTCAAGAACTTCCCTGCTACACCCCTTTCATTTATAAACATTATCAACTTGCTGGTGATGTGTAGGCATCAGAGGTGTTTTCTGTGACGATTGAAAGAATCTTGAAGACCTTGGAAGAGTTGTCGGAGGCAATTGGTGTCTCCGGTTTTGAAAGTCCTCCTCGCGACCTGATTCGCGAGGAAATCAAGGACCTTGTGGATAAGGTTTGGGTAGATCCCCTGGGGAACTTGCTAGCCATTCGTAAAGGTGAAACAAAACACCCTCGCATCCTACTGGATGCTCACGTTGACGAAATCGGCTTCATCATCACGCATGTTGATAAACGAGGGTTCCTTCGCATAGCACCACTGGGGGGATGGGATCCAAGAACGCTGCCAGGTCAACGGGTCATCATTCAGCCCCACCGTATTGCTCAAAGGAAGGAATATCCGCCACCCGTTTTTGGTGTCATCACAGCGATGCCTCCACATTTGACGTCCGCTGAGCAGCGAAGGAAGGTGATTCCGATAGAAGAGCTCTTGGTTGATATTGGCGTGACCTCACGTGACGAAGCTAAAGAACGAGGAGTAGTCATGGGAGTGCCCTTGACTGTGTGGCAGCCCTTCATGAAACTCAGTGATGACTCCTTAACAGGAAAGGCATTCGATGATCGTGTGGGCTGCACAATCCTAATTGAAATTTTACGGCGTCTAGAGGAGGCCAAGGATAAACGGGCAACTGTTGTGTTCAACTTTTCGATGGCAGAAGAGGTTGGAGCACGGGGAGCCAGGACCGGCGCTTACACACTGGAACCCGATGTTGCGCTAGCCCTAGAGTGCACCACTGCAGCGGACATTCCTGGTGTCCCCGAGCATAAATCACCTACTCGGTTAGGAGAGGGTCCAGCAATTACCTTGGCGGACCGTTCCCTTATCGCCCATCCCAAGGTAGTCTCGACTCTTAAGCGGGTTGGAGAAAAACAGAAGATACGACATCAGATCAAGAAGCCGATAATTACTGGAGGAACAGACGCAGGACCTATTCACGTATCAAGGGGCGGTGTTCCCTCAGGGGTTGTATCAGTTCCCTCTCGCAATATTCATTCTGCAGTATCCGTTATTCGCCTCTCTGATGTGGTCGCCGCCATCGACCTTGTCCAAGGCTTTGTAAAGACATGGAAGGACTAGATAGGAGGTAGATTCTTGATGACAAATACTGAAATTCCAGCACCGGAGGAAGTCCTACGGGGCGAAAATCCAATCTTTCTTGCAACAGCAGAGAGTGACCAACCCCGAGTTCGTCCCGTCACACTGGTAGAAAATCAAGGAGAACTTTTCGTTCTCACGGGAACAAAGGCTCAAAAAGTAGTACAGATTCGGGCGAATAGCAAAGTGGAAATCCTTAGGCTTGTCAAACACGGAGAATCCACTGGCTATTTGCGCTTTACTGCTCAGGCAACCATAGAGCATGATTCTAAGGTGCGGACACGGGTAGCTAAGGCAACATCCTTCTTTACCCAATTCTGGGATAATCCTGACCATGAAGGCTACACACTTATTCGTATTCAACCACGCCATATTGAATACATGAAGCCAGGTGACATGGAGCCAAGATTGATTACCAAACTTTCGCTCTAGCGAGAATAGGAGAAGAAAGAAGCTATCGCTTTAGACTAGTTCTCACTGTGGGGTTCGTACCTTGAATGACAGGAGTCCTATTGTTCGTTTCATTGATGTAACAAAGACCTATGAAACGCCAGAGGGTCCTGTTCACGCTCTTGAAAACGTTACCTTGGATGTTCAGCCAGGTGAATACCTTGCTATAGTTGGGCCTTCTGGTTCAGGTAACACGACTCTACTTAATCTTGCAGGGAG
>CBDVBC010000255.1:0-3552 GCA_965372125.1 Candidatus Hermodarchaeota archaeon
AAAAGCTCGGGTTTGAAACTCTAAAAGAGAAGGTCATTGAGGCAGGCCGCTGCTGTGGATGCGGTGCCTGCGTTGCAGCCTGCCCTAAAAGTATAATTGAAATGAAAGATTCAGTACCCACCTTGGTAGGGGAAGACACTAAGTGCGGCCTTTGCATTAAATCGTGTCCCCGAATGATTGAGGACTACAGGCCTGTCTATGCTGAGGTTTTCGGTGATGCTGAACGGGATTCTGCGCTAGGCATCTTTCTTCAGGCCTATGCGCTTCGGAATGCAGATGAGAAGATTCGAAGGCGGTCACAGGACGGTGGGGTCGTCACAGGGCTTCTATTACATCTATTAGAGACTGGACAGATTGAGGGTGCTGTCGTTTCAGGTGTTGACCCGGAGAATCCTTGGCATCCATTGCCGATGGTGGCAACGACACCAAAAGAGATAGTGTCAGCCAGTAAGTCAAGATACACCCGCTCAGCGAACCTTGTGGCATTGGCAGAAGCCATCAAGGAGAGGAAATTAAAGCACCTCGCAGTAGTGGGAGTCCCCTGCCATATTCAAGCTATTCAGCGAATGAGGCTCGCGCCTCTGAAAAGAGTGGATCGAGCAATAGTTATGACAATCGGGCTCTTCTGTAGCGAAACCTTTCGCTTCGACGATTTGATGCAACAGAAGATTGCTGGTGAGCTAGGTGTACCATTGGAGAAGCTGCGTAAACTCGACATCAAGGGTAAGCTCCTCGTCTATCCGCGGGGTGCAAAAGAGTCCCTAAAGGTCCCCCTAAAGGATGTAGCGCAGTGGGTAGAGCCTAGCTGCCACTATTGCACTGATTTCGCCTCAGACTTTGCAGATATCTCAGTAGGAGGAGCAGGAACACCAAGCAAGTGGTCAATGGTGCTAGCGCGCACGGAACGAGGCCAGAACCTAATAGAGGAGATGCTCGCTGCAAACAAGTTCCTACGAGAAGAGGTTTCTCCTGAGGGCTTGGAATTGTTGCGTCGCATAGCAAGACCCAAGGTCGCCCGCCAGCCTCACTAGCTGAAAACGCCTAGATAATCATCCTATTGCGTTTCTTATCGCTAATAGGCAATATTTTAGGTAGTTAGAGGGAATTTCCTAGCGATTAGAATGGTGAAACGAACCTGGAGCCTCGAAGATGTCAGGGTTCAATTTGGGCGAATAAAACAGATTATTCAAGGAGCAAGCGTCTCAATCCCCTACAAGCTGACAAATACAAGTGATGCTTTCCTTGTTTTTTCTCCAGGTGAAAATAAGTACGGAAGCATCTCTGTTCAGGGCAATCGCCTGATCTATAACACTATGGTTCAAAGCGCAACAGGTCCCGTGTTCTTCCGAATTAGTAATCCCTTGGCACCTAAAACTACTGTAAGTCAAAGCGTCCTGGTGAGATATTTCAAGTCGGGGAAAGTGCAGAAGAGGGTTATGTGTGCCTATATGAAAATCGATGAGGAAACCATATCCCATTTCTTTATCTCTGATAGAGCCCCGCGAGCTCCTCAGGAAACGCAGACTCCCTCCCAGTCAATTTTATCGCCTGTGGCGCCCTCGAGGTCCACAGAACTATCGTATAGGCGTTTGGAGAATCTAGATGAATTCCTAGAGCGGGTAGAGAGGAGTGCCTTGGAAGTCGTCGTTCCAGGGGCTTTTCAAGAAAAAGTTCACAAGCTACTTGATTTCACGCTGGAACTGGATGTGGAGCCGCACCCGGAATTCCAAGAACTCTATAGGAAATACAAGCCTCAGGATCTTGTGGAACTCGAAAGAATGGGATACACAGCCCTTGCAACAAGTCGAGGCACAGTTCTGCTAAAGGAGGGAAAGGCGACTTGGATCGGAAAGTTTGAACTTGCCGCACTGCAGAGAATGGAAAAAGGACGAAAGGAGAAGGTAGTCATCTGGGTGCAACCAACTGAAGGTCCAATAACAGTACTTCTTGAGAAATTCGGTGAAAAGAATCTTCGAGACCAAATGTATCATGGCAGGTTTCCATATTTTCTGCGGTTACCCAAATCCGCCTTCCTCGACTTCTTCAAGTGCATCAAGAACGGAAAATATCGTGTAGTGGCTGGGCGCGGCATGTTCTACGAACAGGATATCTGGGTTCTTGAGAAAGAGTGACACGTTCTCTCCTTCGCGCAGCGATGCTAATCATTTTAGTTTGTGTTTCGCAGAGAATACAAACACTTTTCTCATCAGACCACGTCAAAAACCATCCAGACTATTTATTGAAGGTGTGACTGAATTGAGCGAGAAACCTTTCTTACTAGGTGTTTTGAAACTAGGAAACATCGGAACATCACCCATGCTTGAACTCCTCTTTGATGAGCGGGCTGATCGGGAGAATTTCGATGCTATTGTTATTGGTTGTGGAGCAAAGATGAACGAAGCAGTTGCAGAACGAAGCGCTAAACTCCTCATTGCTCAAAAACCTGACTTGGTGCTAATTCCAAGTCCAAATGCTGGCTTAAAAGGTCCTACCAAGGCACGTGAGCTAGTAAAGGCTGCTGGAATCCCTGTGATAATACTCTCAGATATCTTACTGAAGGACAAGAGGGAGGAATTAGTCCAAGAAGGCTATGGTTATATCCTTCTTCCTGCAGACTCGATGATTGGGGCGCGTCGGGAGTTTCTAGATCCTGTGGAAATGAGCCTATTCAATGCGGATGTAATTCGTGTGTTAGCTGCCACCGGGGCCTTTCGCAAAATCCAGTTAGAACTGGACAAAGTCATCGCGGCAATCCGAGCAGGGAAAACACCAAAGTTACCCGCCCTTTTGATTAACGCGGCAAAAGCAGCAGCTGCAGGTCACTTCACTAATCCATACGCTCAGGTAAAGGCACAGGCAGCCTACCAGATGGCGATCTCGGTAGCGGCGCTCAATGTTAAAGGCTGCTTCAAAACGAAGGACCGAGAGAAGTACATTCCAATTGTAGCGGCGGCGCATGAGATCATGCGGGCAGCGGCACAATTAGCCGACGAAGCTAGAGAACTAGAAAAAGACGGCGATAGTGTTTGCCGATCACCCCACTTCGCAGACGGAACAGTGGGTCAGAAAACTAAACTCCGCGAAAAACCCAAACGCGCCTGATGACGCGCTTCACTTGTTCCCTCTGCAACCACGCGAAATAAAGGCATCGCTCAAAAGTGGGTTTTGAGGCTCACGCTACTAGTCTACAACTGGTACTGAACTCCAGTATTAACCAGAAAAGCAAGGCTGAGCCTAAATAATCACAAAGACAACCAAATGGTGGCAAGTGCGATTGCAAACTATCAGCTACTTATCTTCCCTAGGGGACTTCCAAGACTTCCGCAGGGGATGAACACCTTTCGGAAAATCCTCATGAAGGAGAAGTCGCTTAAGATTGGGGTGACCCTTGAAGATCAAAACTATCTTGTAAAATACTTCCCGCTCGTAAATTTCAGCGCCCGGGATCAGGGGCACTATCGAGTCGACTTCAGGCTTTGAAGTGGGGGTAACCACCTT
Organism: Candidatus Hermodarchaeota archaeon; assembly: GCA_965372125.1. Taxonomy (GTDB): domain Archaea; phylum Asgardarchaeota; class Hermodarchaeia; order Hermodarchaeales; family Hermodarchaeaceae; genus YT-063. Next base: position 3,499 of record CBDVBC010000255.1, read on the forward strand.
TACATTGACAGTCACCCCATTAGCTTCAAAATGATAAATGACTGCAAGGCTTCC
>CBDVBC010000256.1:0-3552 GCA_965372125.1 Candidatus Hermodarchaeota archaeon
GAGGATTCTACCCATACCTACAGCTCCTGTGCCAATGTCTGCAATATCTGATGCAACATCAGTCAGAGTCTTACCTGTTACGTCGAGGAGGAAGTGAAGAACTTCGCCCTCCATATTTGTGCGATAGATGCTGAGATCCGTAATGGCGGTTTCCTCGGGTATTTTGTTCGGGTGGTCTGTGATTTGGCCGATGAGCTTACTCAGTCCACAACGACTGATTTGAAGGTGGTGACAAGCGGTATCAACAAAACAACGTTTAGTCTCAAGGGACCGAAAGTGGAACCGTTCACGCCTGTATAAGTTGAGCCATGTCTTGGAACCATTAGAGAAGTCAGTTCTAGTGTCCTGACGCCACAGAAAGAGATGATTATTGACCACACCAATACGATACAGCTCGTGAACCTTGTCTTTTCTCAGTTTTCGGATTAGACGCTGATTCAGAACCTCCTCGATTTCCAGTTGATATTCTTGAATCTTTACAGCAACCCGACTAAGCCAGTGAGACCCCCGTTTGTTATAGGGACGAAAATCTATAAAGAGGACAGGCGTATCTAGCGCAGAAGGCTGAAGCTGCTCAATCGTTAAAGCAAGATTCGAAGCGCTCCACGGCTTTTTTACCTTAGAAAATACTTCATAGACAAGAGAAGGGTCAATACGGTGAAGATGAACCTCTGGTCGTAATCTAGCTTCATGTTTGCGGCGTGATAGTTCATGGGTAATTAGCGTTCTGAAAAGAATAGGGTTGTTTTTGCTCACAAGCCATCCGTGAAGAGTTCCATTGGGAATACCAAACTGATCAGATAATTTCCTTATTGGACCTGTAAATTGAGAACCCCTAAGAAATGCGGTTAATTCTAGATACTGTCGAGCTCGCTGATATCTTTTCTCAAAACTCGGATATTCTCGCAAGTATGGATGACGCGCTAGGAGCACATCTAGAACTTCAAGGGAATCGATGACTACTGAGTGATCAAGTCTCTGTATCCCAATTACCCTTTCAACGTTAGAAACATTAGGAAGAGACATGGTCACCTACAACTAGTGTTACTAGGAAACCAGCTTTTAACTCAACACGGAGACTAGCGGATAACAAATCTGCTGCGTGGAAGAGTGATGATTACATTTCAAATCCGGTCTTTCTTGCGCCCCACTTTTCCAAAGCAACTTTCAACTCAGGATAATCCTCTGCATAGTCCTTCAATGGGACACCTTTCACACACGCATCAATAGCCTGTCGAAAAGCCCGTGCACCAGCTGAGGGGCCTCCGTGTTCCGCAGGAAAGGCGTGAACGCCGCCACCAGTACCGATGATGATATCCATTCCCAAGTCCTCAACCACCATAGGAACATGACCAGGCGTGATCCCACCACTAGGCATCGGCATCGTCGGCTTGATATTCTGGAACGGATACACCATCGCCCGCGCCATTTCCAAGAACCGCTGCTTAAGCAACGGTGCTTCTCTGGTCTAGACTCCTAATTGTAGTCTAGAATTCCATATGGCGCTGGAAATGTTGCTATATCTATACCGGAGAGGCGTGGGAATTTGCCTATTACTAGATGGGTAGCGATTCCGCTGGTTGGGCTATAGCTAAGAGCACCGGCGATATCCATATGCCCAAGAATTGGAACATTTATGCTGGGGTCCTCAGCGAGATGGCGAACCGCGCTGTACCCTACCGCTAGATAGTTGACCATGAGAGCATTGGCACCATGTTCAAGGGCAGCTTCCGCATTTTCGAAGAGCTTGGGAATGCGGTCGGTGATGTTGCACGTATAGAGTGTTTTCTCACCCTTCTCAGAGTTAGCCTTGTCAATTGCTTCCATGTATAGGGGAAGGCGCTCAGTTATTCGGTTAAAGACAGGATCAGCTAGAAGTTCATCATCCTTGATTGCATCAGCGCCGCCACGAGCAGCCTCATACACAAGCTTGGCTCCGACCTTAGGAGGGTAGCCGGTACATGGCTTGTTCATGATTATCGTTAGTGGTCTTGTGTGTGGTTTTAGGCTGAGGGCTTTGTAGACGCCGTCGATGCCGTGTTTTGGTCCTTGGAAGGCTTTGAGCCATGTTTTGGGGAAGCGTAGGTCTAGGACTTTGACGCGTCCGCCCATGCTGATGTTGCCGACGACGGTTGATAGGAGCATGGGGATTTGTTGGCCGAAGTTTATCCAGGGGTAGGCGACCTGTACGATGTAGTGGCGGTGGGTTACATCCCGGGGTTGGGAGTATTCGGGGTAGGGTCCTTCGTAGATGCCGATGACCTTCGCCACATGTTTTTTGCGCATCTGATGTGTTTCACCAGGGACAAGGATCCAGGTACCAGTCGATTGTTCGACGGCGGCCATTTCGCAGATATCCTTGATTGGGAGTCCAATCGGGGCGCCGAAATAATAGGTGGCTATTACGTATTGTTCTGGGTCGATTTGGTGGGGGAGGGCGTTGGGTTGGTTTTCTAGGGGGAGGGGCTTATCTTTTGGGGGCATGGTTTGTGTTCACCTTGTTTGTTTTCTGGTTGTGATTGTTTGGGGGGTGTATTTTAGGCTTACCACTTTTGGCGGGGTATCTCAAAGTCTTTATTTAGTAGGTTGTAGGGATGTATAGTGGTGACTTGTCACCCATTATTCGGGAAGGAGCTGATTGCTGGGTTTCTGTTCTCTATTGGGTGGCTGGTCGAAGGGACGTGATTCGTGTTGAGTAAAGTTAGATTTTTTGGTGTGCTGGTGTTCGTGTTTCTCTTCTGCTCGGTGTTTTCCTCAGGTCTTGGTTACTTCAGGGCGTCTGGTGTTTCACGCCAGAGTGATACACCCTCCTTTCTGTTTTATATCGAGTACACAGATACTACGAGTCAATACAATGAATATGCGAATACGGTGGCAGCGATTAACTCGACGTATGGAACTGATTACACCTACGAGAACCTCACTGACTATTCGGATTTGGAGTCTGAGATTACGGGGCATTACGCCTTGCTGATTATGGAGCAAGAGACCGCAACGTTGCCATATACTACGTTTAGGGATATTGGGAACGCATGGGAGGACACCTTGTATGCCTTTGTGTCAACCGGCGGTGTGGTCATCCTGTTGGACTATGATTCGGGAGTCTTTGGCGCGGCAAGGTTTATCTTAGAAGATGCAGAATTGATGACATTTGGCGAAGTACAGGCGGATTATCCGGGCGGGTATTTAGGGACGATGAACTCGCTGAGTGTCGCAGACATCAATCATGCCTTAGCGAATGGCCTGTCCGCGGCGTGGCCACCGACAACTGGGACAATCAGCCTGAACAACCCTGACCCTGATGGGACCGTCGTCGTCCAAGACAACAATGGGTACGCGGTGGTTATCCACAAGGCGATTGGCAACGGGCACGTGGTCTACATGGGTTTTGACTTCCAAAACTATGGCTCCAACCACATGCAGTTGCTGGCGAACGCGCTGAGTCTTGCACCACCAACGCCGCCTATCCCTGGCTTCCCCATGGGAGCGGTTGGGGTCGGTCTTCTGCTATGTCTTGGGTTAGTCGTAGTAGTACGCCGTAAGCGCCCCAAG
>CBDVBC010000257.1:0-3542 GCA_965372125.1 Candidatus Hermodarchaeota archaeon
ACTGTTCTTCAATTTTTCAGCAGTGTAGTACTAGGACTGGAATGACTAGAAGCTAGGAACGGTTTTCCTTAAAAAGAAATCGCGTGGTGTCCGCTCAGGCTCCTCATGTGTGAATCGATAGCCCGTTCAAATCAAAGAGAACGAGTTAGAAGAGTATTGGAGCAGAAGAATCAAATATTCTACAAGAGCAAGGCTCACAACAGAATGTTCGGAATGTTAGTCGATGCTGAAATGTGAATCCTGCGGAGAGGAGCTTGATGCATCTGAAGTTCCCAGAGAACTGACCCATCAGTTCACTAAGAGACGCCGCCTATCCATAGATGTGCAACATCAGAGCATCCGCATCATCTACCACTTTTGTAGTCCAGAATGCAAAGAACAGTTCATCGCCTCAGAGGAGCCAAGGCATTGGTGCTCGGTGTGTGACAAACCTATCCAGGAAACCCGAGAAGATCTAGCCTACATAACACGTATTGACAGGCGTCTACCCGGTGAAACCTCCCACTTCAAGCATATCCGCGTCACATACTACTTCTGCAGCCCAGAATGCAAGGAGAAATTCTTCTCACCAGAAAATGATGATTCCCTTTTCTCAGAAGAATAGCCCTTATCGCATCAACAGAAAGTTGATAATAGATTAGCCGAATAGTTCCATACTAAAAGGAGGTTCGAACTGAATGATCTATGATGTGTTGATTATCCACCGGCAGAGTGAGGTACCTCTTTACCACCAGGTTGTGGGGGATTCAAGTAAACTGCCGTCCATAGGGCTAGACGCCTCTATTTTCGCACAGCTAGCAATGACCGTTGTGCTGGCGCTTAAACAGGCAGGGGCTCTGGATCGCCTCATCGTCCGGGATGTCAAAATCGCCCTGCTCCTTTATGAAGACCTCCTCTTCGCCCTCATCACCTCTCAGGACCATGACGAGTTCGAGATCCAGAACGCCTTTGAGCGGCTCAGCTCCCTCTTCCTCCAGTCCTACACCAAAGAAGTCATCAACCAGTACCAGAGCCAAGCCTTGAGCTTCCACGCCTTCGACGTCAGCGCCATCCTCCGCAACGGACGCGTCGTCATTGGTGACAGCAATGTTCTGATGAAGTCGATGATTCAGCGCCTAGCTAATATGGTCCAGGTCGCTATCCGGCTCGAACAAGACGCCGCCATGCTCGCCGAGAAGCAGAGCATCGATGGAACAGTGGTCCTCAGCATCAACGCGATGCAGCAAGAACTAGAACAAAAAATACAAAGTTTGAAGGAAAAAATGGGTCATCTACCTACCGCAGGGCCAGGTTACCCATAAAACATCAATTTTCCCCAGAAAGAGTGCGGCACAATAAGTTTTATACTCGAACAACTCTCTTCTTGATAGGAATCTATCCTCTAGGAAAGAAGAAAATGAAACGTCTTTCTGTTCTAGCAATAGGGCTATGCATGGTACTTATGTTCTACGGTCTCCAACCCGCCACCTCAAACCCCGGGTTCCCAGCGGTCGGAGACACATACGACTACGAAATGCGCGTAAACCTCGAAGCAGTCAACACGACCGGAACCAACCCCAGCTACAACATTCAAATGGATATGACCCACACCATCCAGAACTCCAGCAACGACTACTACTGGGCTAACATGACCACGACCTTTGTCGGGCCCACCGAACTCTTCGGACCCCTAACAGGGAATACGACTTGGACAGCCTTCTGCCACGAATACGCCAGCGCAGGCGACATTCGCTACCTCTGGAGTATTGACTATCTAAACTGGTCCGATTTTATCTCCTCCACCGCTCCCTACGATTACTGGTTCATCCCACAGCAGACACTACCCGGTGAATGGCTCTGGTTCGGGACATATCAAGATGATGGCGATTATATGGCCTTTGCTATGCAAGTAGGGCAAGGAACCTCCTTGTTTGTGAGCGGCGTCACCCTAGACACCGTCAGCATCGGCTTCAGATTTGACCAACATATAAACGCGACTGCAGATCCGGGTGCTCAGATGTATGATATGACAGGCTGGTTCAACATGTCATGGGAGTGGAGCCTCGGCTTCCTCGCAGATGTCAGCTTTGACATACACTTAAACATGAACCCGAATCACAACAGTAACTTCAATATCACAAGTGCAGACATCGAGGGTTACTATCGTCTCGTCAGTTTCACTACACAAGACACGCCTATCGCAATGCCTAACTTAGCAGCAGCAGCCTCCATGAACATGATCCTGATGTTGGTCGGCGGAGTGGCTCTTGGTCTGATAATCGGTATTATCATAGCCTATCTCATGTGGAAGCGCGGCAAATAGCTCGTCACGCTTCACCCCCTCTTTTTTTTGATACGAAGAAAGGAATCGAACCCATTTTAGCTAGCCCAGTGAGGGCTCACCCCGATAAACGCCACGCTTTAGCGGAGTTCCTGATGCGGGTCAACTCGGGAATGATCCTTGGTAACTGGGAGATGGACTATGGCGACAATGAAGTAAGTTACTAGACGAGTATTGATGTCATGGGAGACCGGCTCACAAGCCAGGTTATCAAGAACCTGGTTTACGTGAACTGCCGAATTATGGATAAGTATCTCCTAGGAATCTGCCAAGTGATTTTCTGTGATATGACACCAAGGGAAGCTGTCGAAAGAATAGAGCAAGAACCCTAACTAAAGAAGCGAACAACTAGGTTGATGGATTGAACTTGGCAGAGCCTCCTACAAGTCTAACCAAGAGTGGTGTTATTCGAGGATCGCGCCGCAGCGGCTGCAGAAACGGTCACCAGGAGCAATAAGCACACCACAGGAGTTGCAGTATCTTACCGCCGTTACTCGCGAAGGCGGAGAAACAACTCTAACAGTAGACCTGGGAGCAGCCCGTGGAGCAGGCGTATAGACAGGACGCAGGGGACCCCGAGGAGCATGACGTGGTCGTGTACCGCGAATATCGCTCCAGAAGAGAATGGAGAAGATGCCGGCAAAGATGATTAGAAGGCCGCCGAAACCATAGCAGCAACCAGCAACCACGCCTCCGCAGACGATGAGGGCGGTACCGGTGCCCTTGGGTTCGGTTCGGATAGCGAGACGCCGAGACATGCAAATTATAGTGAACAGGGTACCGACGATGCCAAGGATGAGAGGTACGAAGACATAGAGAAACCATATAGTACTTCCCGGGAAAAAGTAAGCCATGAATGCGGGCCACTCAAGAAACCGGAAGGGTAGGCGTATTCCTAGAAAGTGAAGAACTCCAACAGCGATGTTTGCTAGACCCCCCAGCAGGCCGAAGATTCCACCTATGAAGAGAAGGGTATCTGCGGTCTTTGCTCGTCCACCAACATCTGCAGGTTCATGATAATGCATTGAGTATCCTCAAGGAGGAAATAGAAACCTAAGGTTATAAATTTTAAGATTAAGGGCTGCTCAAGCTCAAGTGAGGATGAAACAGGAAAAAGGGGAGAGTGGGACCCGACGCCCAATACAAGCCCTCGAGCCCCTATTCGGGAAGCACGGCTACCGGGTGAAACGGGATTATCGCAAAGCCGCCAAACGGAAGGCTA
>CBDVBC010000258.1:0-3542 GCA_965372125.1 Candidatus Hermodarchaeota archaeon
GGCTCGTTTAAAGCTGGCCTAAATCCTGCCAAGGGAAAGGCTTTCCGCCAGCGACTAAGAACTACTTTCGAGGATGCCATATCTCAAACTCCAGTTATTCAACACGAACTACTATGCTATTGTAATGTTTAGTATCTTTTTACTTAACGGATTCACCCCCAGAGTGAAAGGCTTTTTTGGATAAGCGGCATCCACGAAAGAACGTGACACAACTAACAATTGATGCAGTCAATCCCGAGACCGACGTGGAAGCATTAGTCTCGCTGAACTGTAGGGAGATAACAGAGTGGCATCATTATGCTAAAGATGGTCAGCGAGGGACGCTTTCGACTTGGGAGGAGCTATCAAGATGGGAGAGGTGGCGGAATGGTGGCCCCTGGCTGGACCCTAACCTCTTACAACTTCACCTCAAGATATTAGAAGAAACTGGGGGAACAGTACTTGTTGCACGAAAGGAAGGGGAAATCATTGGTGAGCTTGAGATTGCATACGATATTGGGACACCAGAGGGCGAACGAGCACACATCATTTGGGTAGTAGTGGACCCAGCCTGGCAACGAAAGGGCACAGGTACACTTCTCATAAAGCAGGGACGAGAAATCGCTACGAAAATAGGATGCCAACTAATGACTGTATCCCCCGAGGACCAAGCGTCGCACGACTTCTACACGTCGCTACACTTCCAGAAAACAAACAATCTCTTCCACTTCATCAAAGAACTCGGAAAAGAAGAATCACATGTGCGGATTAACGATGTACAAACGATTCCTTTAGAATGGAAACAACGACCACAACCACCAATTGGCTTCAAGCTAGCTATCGGAAACAACTACACACCCTCCTACACGTGGTCCTATCTCCGCCATATGGACAAGCTCTACGAATTAATGGATTTAGATATTCCACCGCCACAATTGTGGTTACTCCGGCAGACTGAGGCAGAGGCCTTGACCGTGGCTCACAACTTCATACGACTTTGGTTTTCACCTAAAGGGGAAAGTGCACCTGATTTCCAAGCAACCGCGCTCAGAATGACTGAAAATCTGAGTAGAAAAGCCAAAACTACACAATTGAATGCCTACTCTTTCCCATCTCATCGCAAACTCCTTGAAGCGGCTGGCTTTGTACTTCAGAGCGAAGAGTCGTATCTTTCCCTTCATCTTTGACAATTCAAGCAGATGGAATTATTCGCCCATTTATCATTCGATAGTGATGTTCAGAGGCGGAAAGAACTGTTCGAAGATGGCTGACCACAATGATTTGCTTGAAAGATTTTGTGAGTGTTTCTTGGAGCAAATTAATGATGTTATTACGGCGTGTCACATCAGAGGCCGCGAAGGGCTCATCTAGAAAAAGGAATTGGGGCGCTGTACCCCGCCCACCTAATAGAGTGATAGCGAAGCTCAACCTGAGAGCGAGAAGGAACTGATCTTCAGTACCCCCGCTGAACCTGTCTGCATCAACAAATTCGCTTGCTTCAGCAGCCCAAACCTTCAAGCTGTAATCTTCGCTTAACTTTGGAAAGTGGTATTTTCCTCCTGTGATTGCAGCAAGAAGGGGACCCATTACCTGCTCAACACTGGGCCGTACCTGTTCGCGGCTCCTCTCGGCTACATCACTAAGCGCCTTCCTTGTGAAGTAAGCGATTTCTAGAGTATCTTCAAGTTGTGAGAACACCTCTTTTGCTATAGTGTACTCCTCCTCCACGTTTGCGTCACGCTCAAGCGTTGAAGAGATTTCTTCGATGCGTTTTAATGTTCCTTTCCGCTTTTCTTGGAGTTTGACCTTTTCTGTATCAATATCCTTAACCTGTCGTTCTAGAGCAATATACCGTGTTTCCGAATAGTCTGGAATCTCAGGAGGGAGAGGGAGAAGTTTGGCGGCTGCAAGGCTAGCTTTTAGATCACTAATATCAGCTTCATAGCGCCTTTGGTCTCTTTCAAGTCTTTCAAGAGCTTCTAGTTGTCCTTGAATTGAGGACAAATGCTCGGTAAGACCGTTTCGCTCTGTCTGGTGTTTCTGAATTTTCTGTCCAATCGACTCCACTGCAGTAAGGATTGTTTGGGCACTCGCATCAGGGGGAAGTGAAGCGGCATCGAAAATATCAGGCGGAAAGGATGAAAGGCGCTTTCGGATTTGACTCACCAACCGATTCACTCGGGAAATCACTTTTTCACGTTTGGACTGAGCCTTCTCTAGTTCCCTTTCAATATGACCGATTGTTTCACCCTTCCCTGCGTGTTCGCTCAGTTCTTGTTCCTTCGCCCGTAACTCGGCTAGACGAGGCTCCAGACCACGATATTTTGTAAATTTTTTCGCTAGAAGAGCAAGGAAGGGAAAAGAACAACCAATGAGTATAACGCCCATCAGAAGGTTCACAAAAATCGCCACAAGTCCAGCGGCTAATAACCCAATTGAAGGAATATACAAGAGCGGAGACATGGCACCTCGCTGGGTATCTTCTGCAGTCATCAGTTCTGCACGAACGCGTTCATACTCGTCGGAGGCGCTTCGCAAAGACTCAAGACCTGTTAACTGTTTTTCGAGGCTTTGAACTACACCATCGGCAGTGGTTTGTTCGGTGAGTTTGTCTTTCAGCTTTTGGGTTAGTTCACTAACTTTGTCATATCTAGTAATATCGGAATCAAGACGGGTGAAGCGTTCCTGTTGGGATTTAAGGCGTTCCTGTTGGGGTTTAAGCTTGGTAAGACGGGCAATTTCCTGTGTCAGTTGTTCTCGAAGATTGGTTTTGCTTTTAAGGTCGTGTTGAAGCCGCTCCCGTTTTTCTTTCGCTTCCTTGTATGTTTTTATCGTTTTGAAGAGCTTCCCTATCGTAGCAGATTCGCGGCTCACGTCCTTTAGCTGTTCTTCGATTTTTTCTAGTTCACGCTGCTTGTCGTCGAGTTCTTGAACTAGCTTGTGGTATCCTTCTTTCCGCTCTCGCAGCAACTCTAGTTTTTGCTGCTCTGAGTCGCGCCGATTTTTTAATGGGCGGGTTTCATCTGCGAGCTTGGCGGTAGCACGGGTGAAGCATTCTCGCCCCATCATTGCATTGATAACGGCTCTTCGCTCTGATTTAATGAGCTTAGCCAAGTGGTCCAAATCCTTTTGGAGCACAACGTTGCTAGCCATCATATCTTTGAGACTGACACCATCAAGGAGGTCAGAAAGTTCCCGCTCCACCTCTCTCACGCCTGTAGCCCGTGTTATAGCCCGACCTGTTGGAGTTATTTCGTGGAGAGCGGCTACAGTCGGGCGCGTTTCATGGAGTCGTCGAGTGATGCGGAACTGTTTTCCTTGAAGTTCGAAGACAAGTCGTAGGAAGAGTTCCTTAGCGTCATAATTTATCAGGCGCTCCTTTTCACCGCGAGGTGCCTTATTTGTTCGACCAAAGAAAGCGTAGAGAATAGCTTCAAAGATGGAGGATTTGCCCGACTCGTTCGGGCCACCTATGGACAGAATGCCCTCTGGGAAATCTAGCTCAATATTGAGGTGCTTGAAATCTCGGGCAATCAGTTTACGCAATATGACCAAGATTACCA
>CBDVBC010000259.1:0-3537 GCA_965372125.1 Candidatus Hermodarchaeota archaeon
ATTTTAGTTCATTAAAGAATGTTATGGTTCCCCCCTTCGTTTCCACTCAAGACCTACTGTTGACCCGCCTTCATTCATACACATTATGTTTATAACCAGCCTGTATTCATTTCAGGATTATGCGAGACTACGCGAGGAGTGCCTACGACCGACTTTTTCAATTACTTGAAACGCATCACACACAGATAGCACAAAAGAGTATTTTTCTCATAGCCAGCGAAAACATTCGCTCCCCTGCAGTACGCGAAGCAATGATAGTCGATTTTAGTGATCGTTATGCAGAAGGCTGGCCGGGGGAACGCGTTTACGCGGGCTGTAAATACATTGACCAAGTCGAGCTTCTAGCGAATGAGCTTACAGAGAAATTATTTCGAGCCGAATTCGCGGACGTCCGACCCATAAGTGGCGTTTTAGCAAACCTTAGTGTTCTAACTGCGTTCACAGAGCCAGGGGACCGAATGATGTGCTTATCCATCCCCACCGGAGGACACATCTCATCTGCAAAACACAAGCTTTGGGGAACGGCTGGCCGAGTTCGGGGGCTCAAGATTCAATACTTCAAATACAATGAGCATGAACTGAATATTGATATTGATGCTACTTTGCGTAGAATCCGGCGATTAGAGAAAAGTGGAAAGCATATTGACATCTATATGCTTGGGGCGTCGGTGTTTCCCTTCCCTCATCCGGTCAAGGAAATTGTTGAAATCGCGGATGAATTTGGCGCCTATGTTAACTTTGACGCCGCCCACGTTGCGGGGCTTGTTGCTACTGATAACTTCCAGGACCCCCTGCGGGAAGGAGCAGACAGCATGACATTCAGCACCCATAAGACGCTGCCCGGGCCGCAAGGAGGATGCATCGTATCCCACGAGAAATTCGCAGACCGAATCAAACGAGGAGTATTTCCAGCCCTCCATAGCAATCACCATTTGCATCATGTTGCCGCCAAAGCTGTAGTGATGGCTGAGATGCTGGCTTTTGGTGAGAAGTACGCACGGCGGGTTGTTGTGAATGCTCAGACATTAGGTCAGGCATTGACTGAGGAAGGGTTTAAGGTCCTCGCGGAGCACAAGGGCTTCACCAAGTCTCACGTGCTACTTATCGAAGTGGCCGATACGCCGCTGCGACATGGGAGAGCGGTTGAAGAGAAACTAGAGCAAGCTAATATCATTATCAACCGCAACTTGCTTCCTTGGGACAAAAGGTTTGGCAGGGATTATGTCAAACCAGGCGGTATTCGATTAGGCACCAGTGAAATGACGCGACTAGGTATGGGCAAGCCTGAGATGCTCCAGATTGCCAGGTTTTTGCGACGAATTGTGTTTGATAACGAGGATCCGAGTAAGGTAGCCCGTGACGTTACTGAGTTCCGTCGCCCCTTCCAGAAAGTTCATTACGCCTTCGACACTACACGGGATGCGTATGAATACATCCGGCTCCGTTAGGAATTTTTTTAAGGCACTTTAACTAGTCTTATTATATCGGATTTTTCAGTATCATTGGACTATACCGTATTCTTTAATAATCGTTATCTTGAGGCGAGCCTCCTATGAAAGTAAAAGAAATTATGCAAAAAGAATTTGTGCACTCAACGGTCCCAGGCACAAGGGAAACAGTTCTCCGGCTTATGGCCACACATGGCACTAATTCGATTCCTCTTTTAAAAAAGGGCTCAACTGAGCTTGCAGGTATGATTACACGAGCAGATCTGATGCGGAGAGTAGAGGAGGACCAACTAGCCTTGTTGATGAAGCGGGATCCTCCTACCGTCTCGCCATCAGATGAAGTGGAGGATGTTGCACATATCTTTCTTGATCAAGGTCTCAGAAAAATTCCAGTAACTGATGGAAAAAGGAGGCTAAAGGGAATGATAACCGTGCACCAAATCATTCGGAGAGTTATCAGCTCCCTTTATCCTGACGAGTTGATTTCCCCTTTTGTTCAGCGTCAAATTGTGTGTGTCTGGGAAAACACGCCACTAAAAGCTACCTACGCAGTTATGCGACTAGCTGGTGCAGATATGCTACCAGTTCTCTCAGAGAAAGGCGACCTCGTTGGCGTGATATCTATTGGCGACATTATGGGCCAAGGCGAAATTGTAAACGAGCGTAGGCTTTCATCGATGAGCGCAGCAGGCGAAGGGCAAGATTGGTCATGGGATGCAACAGCAGTCCTCTACATCGCAACAAAAGAACTACAGCTACCCGACAAGATTGTATCAGAAATTATGATTCGAGGAGCAATCACAACCTTTGAACAGGCCACCATCGGAGAAGTCGTTAAGAGCATGCGACGGAACAACATCAATCAAATGCCCTGTACGACTGCAAAGGGAGAACTCTGCGGGATAATCAGAGATTCCGATCTGCTCCGCATATTCATAAAAGGCGACTAGGAGTGTTAGCTGCCTTCCTTTTCCGTGAACTCTCCTAGTCTTGTTTGTTGTCTATCGATTTCCTCTGGAGCAAAGAGTGACTCGATAATATCCTGGGCTAGTTCTAAGCGCTGGCGGTAATACTTAGGCAGATCATATTCCTCCGCTATCCGGCGCGCCAAACCAATGTACTTTGTAATCCCACCCTTAGTAACGGTGAGAACAAGCTTGCCACCGCACCTGGTACACACACCCACCAAAGGAATCCGCCGAAACTTGGTATTACAGCTAGTGCACCTGAATTTCTGAGAAGTATATGCCCGGATATTACCGAAAATATCAGGAAGAAAATGGGAATTCAGCAACCGCATCACCATATCTCTCTCATCCACGGCAGCAATGCGCCTCCCTAGAGCCAGTTGCCGGTCCACCTTCTCCTCCATCGTCTTAAGCTTCGTATACAACGTAACCGGAGGACCATAACTAGCATCCCGCGTAGGATGAGAAAAAAGAAAACCCCTACACTCAGCATCAGACCCCAACCGCTGCTCGACGACATCAAGAATATTCTCAACATCCTTCGGATCCACAAAATCCTGTGTCCGCTCGTAAAACTCCAAGGGGTACACTCCACCCACATCCATGTTATGCGCCTCATCATCAACCTCCGCAGGCGTGATAGACACACTAAGCACCAACGGCGTATCCATCGTACCACCCCGCCTCCACGGCAAGAACTCACGACTAAAATTCACCAACGCATCCAAAGCCAGCAAAATTGAGTCTTCATCACCGTCGCAGTTGCGTCGTTTTGCTGCGTGCCAGAAGGGGTGGGCGTAGCATACGCGTAGGGGTGTGAAGCCGATGACGCGGGCGATGATTCCCGCGGACGTGTGAGGTGCGAGTCCTATTACTAGGTGTCCTATGATGTCTTCTGGTGATTTTAGGCGGTAGTAGGAGTCGAGTTCGTAGATGTCTGTTAGGAGGTCGTCTAGGAATTGTGAGATCCGGTAGAGGTAGTTTGCGCAATTTCTTGGAACGATAATGTCTTGTGGTTTGAGTTCTAGGATTTGTTCTTCTGATGTTAGGGGTTTGCCATGGATGTCTGCGTTGTAGCCGAGTTCTTGGAGTTTGGTGACGGGTACATCGATTTCTTTTGG
>CBDVBC010000260.1:0-3520 GCA_965372125.1 Candidatus Hermodarchaeota archaeon
TTTTGTACCGAATGGGTTGTGATGACGGCTTCGCCTAACTTTGTCTAAATTACTCTTAAACCTTACCTTCCGTCAAAGGTTACCTCTACCTGAGTTATTATCTTTAGTGAATCAGGTTTTGAGGAGAAGCGCGGTTTTGGCTATACTAACATTATACGCTAGAATCGCTCCATAGGCTTCAAGAATGATCTGTACAATCGCTGAATCTTTCATCACATCGACGATTGTCTCGGTTTGACGCTTCCAAAGTTGGAGGCGAGGTATTTCCCCAAGGACTTGATAGACAGCTTCCTTGTTTCGCTGAAGGAATGCGGATATCGCCCTTTTCAAATTATCGTAAACCTTGCTTAACGCCGCCTCAGCAAACACAGCCTGATCCGGAGGCGGCTGGCGCCGAGTAAGTGCCACCGCAATATTATAGATATTCTCGTAGATATTGCTTAGCTGTACAACATAGTATGCGGTGTCAAATATGTCTTCAGTTTCAAGTTTCAATCCTGGCGGTGGAATGCTGAGTGCTTTCCTTAGTTCCCGCTGGACTCGAAGATAGTTCCCTCTTTGCCGCCAAGCCTCGTCTATTATTTTGCTGGCTATGCGTGCCGTTTCATCTGAGCCACTTTTTAGTCCTTTAATTATTTTGTCGATTAGCTCGAGTGTTGTTCGGCTACTTATTCTGACAAATTCGAGTATGTCGTCGCCATGAATGCTGGTGACTGCCTTAACTACAACTCGTCTGTCCGTCGTTTCTATAATCTCGTAGCCCGGGAGCTGATTGATAATCTTGATCAATAAATTGCTTACTGGTTCGCTGAAGGACCGGGCACTCTCGAGGATTAGCTTATCGTAACCGTCGACATAATAGTTCTCAAGTAGTGTGCTCAGCGTTTCTTCATCCTGTTCCACGAGCCGTACTGATGTCTCACGTAGCTCAGGTTTTCCAAGTAGGTGGAGAGGAGAAACTAGTAATCCTTCGGGAACCTCTCTTAGTGAGAGGCTCATTCCCTCCTTGATTCCATGCTTGATTGTCCATTTACGTGGTAGACTAACTACTATTGTCTTGCTTCGGCCCCACCTGATTGCCTTCCTGACAACGTCCATGATAATCTGATAAGACGTTAATGCCCTTCACTCTTAATATTGATGGGCAACAACAAACCCACTATATAATATGATTACCAATTGACCTAGATTAGCTGGACTGAATGAATTTCTAAGAAGGCTGAACTCTCTCCGCTCCTCGTTCACCCCTCTAATATCTCTCCCCAGCTTATTCAGCTAGACCTTGGAATTCCTTGATAATTTCCTTCTCAAGATCTCTGAAAAGTTGCAGAAGCTTATTGGGTTTATCGTAGGGCTGAACCTTCATCCGAGCGATTCTCATTACTACTGGTAACGAAATCATCCGACGCAGGGGAATACCCGCGTCGATCGCGTTCCGCATTTGTTTCCAGAAGGTAATAATAATCTTGAGCATCCAATAATACTTGTCCGGTGGACAGAACGTGTCTATTCTATGCGTTGCATTTTGTTGCAGGAAGTCTTCTTTGATCATTCGTGCTGCTTCTAGTACTGCGCGTTCGCGTTCGGGTAGAGCGTCTGGTCCTACTAGTTGGACGATTTCGCGTAGTTCCTTGTCGTGCTGGAGAATGGATATGGCTTCTTCTGTGAGTTCTGGCCAGTCAGGTCCAAGGTTCTCACGATACCAACCCGCTAACGCGTCCTTATACAACGAATAGCTCTGAAGGTAGTCGATTGCGGGGAAAAATCGGCGAGAGGCAAAATCTTTTGAGAGCGCCCAAAAAACCTTAGTAATCCTAAGAGTTGCTTGGCACACTGGTTCGCTGAAGTCGCCGCCAGGTGGTGAAACGGCTCCAGTGACGGTGATGCTACCCATCCGCGAAGGACTCCCGAGAGCCTCAACACGCCCAGCCCGCTCGTAAAACTCAGCAAGCCGACTCGCAAGATACGCCGGATACCCTTCTTCGCCCGGCATTTCTTCTAGCCGCCCAGAGATTTCACGAAGAGCTTCTGCCCAGCGCGATGTACTGTCCGCCATCAAAGCTACATCGTATCCTTGATCCCTGAAATATTCGGCTAAAGTGATTCCCGTGTAGATTGATGCTTCCCTGGCTGCCACAGGCATGTTGCTAGTATTCGCGATTAGAATGGTCCTTTCCATCAACGACTTACCGCTCTTAGGGTCTTTCAGCTTGGGGAAGTCTTCTAGTACTTCCGTCATTTCATTACCACGCTCGCCGCACCCCACATACACGATAATGTCTGCGTCTGCCCATTTAGCTAGTTGGTGGAGTGTGACGGTTTTTCCGGTCCCGAAGCCGCCGGGAATTGCGCCAGTCCCACCCTTAGCGACTGGGAAGAATGCATCAATAACACGCTGACCAGTGGAGAGCGGGATTTCTGTTCCGAGCTTTATTTTATATGGCCGCCCAATTCTAACGGGCCATCGTTGGGTTAGTGTGATTTCCTCTTTCCCTTTTGGTGTTTGTATGCGAGCTATCGTGTCCTTGATAGTGTACTCGCCGGACTTGGCAATCTCGACCAGTTTGCCTTCTATTCCGGGGGGTATGAGAATCTTGTGCAGGAAAACAGAGGTTTCTTGAACTGTTCCGAGGACATCGCCCGCTGAAACATCGGAGCCCTTCTCTCGGGTCGGATTGAACGCCCACATCTTGTCTTCTGGTAAGGGCGGCGCTGTAACTCCTCGAGTTATGAAGTCTCCCGTTTTTTCTCTGATGATCGGTAATGGTCTCTGGATTCCGTCGAAAATGGATCCAATCAAACCTGGTCCCAGTTCAACGTCGAGGGATGTTCCAGTGGCTACAACGGTTTCTCCTGGTTTGAGCCCAGCAGTTTCTTCGTAGCATTGGATATAGGCGCGGTCGCCGACCACTCGGTTGACCTCTCCGATGAGTTCCTCTTCACCGATTCTGCAGACTTCAAACATTGTAACTCCTGGGAGGCCGTCCGCCTCGATTAGGGGGCCGGCGATTCTCCGTATTTTTCCAACTCGCGAAGTCATGATTATCACCATTACGTCCATATTGCTACCGAATGCAACTATCAGCTATACCCGATTGTGATAAATCTTACTGTTGTAAAACTAAAAGCTATCCTCGATTGTGACAGGTCAGTTGTTAGAAGCCTTCAAGCTCGACACCGATGGCACGTTTCACTAGTCTTCGGAGCGGGTTCTCCCTTTCTTCTAGACGTCCTCGTTTATCAGGGATCTCCACGATGACTGGATAGGGTTTTGTAGTTATTTCTTCTATTGCGTCTCGTATTTGTTCTGCTAGACGCTCAGTAATTATTACCAGCGAAACGTCTGGGTCTTGAGAGTATCCAATCAGCGCCCTTCGGGCTGCCGCGCTATCGGATGGCACTGATGCCTTCAGGATTCCAGCTAGCCTGAATCCCACAACTGTATCAGCGTCTCCGATGATTGCGATCTTAGATGTCATTCAGTATCTCCTTCAAGTTTTTCTGTCTGGCGTCGGAGGCT
>CBDVBC010000261.1:0-3503 GCA_965372125.1 Candidatus Hermodarchaeota archaeon
GAGGTTCTCAAGCATTTTAATGACATGGAAGTCCGCCGCTTCCTTGGAGGAGCGGTGCCCATTGCGAAACCGGAAGAAGAGGAGTGGATACGGAGTACGTGGGCTCAGCGCAAGAGCGGGCGGGGACATGTCTTCGGGATAGAGCTGAACAAGAGCCGGCAGCTAATAGGGTGCTGCGAGCTCACGGATATAAGCCCAGTCCACCGCGGAGCAGAGCTGGGAATCGTCATCTTTAACAAGAAGTACTGGGGGCAGGGACTTGGCACAGAAGTCTTGCGCTGCCTCCTAGACTATGCCTTCAACTCCTTGAACCTGCACCGTGTCTATCTGCGGGTCAACGAGGGTAATGAACGTGCTATGCGCTCCTACCTTAGAGTCGGATTCCAGCAGGTAGGCCGCTCCCGCCAAGCCCTCTTCCAGGAAGGAAAATACATAGACGTGTTCCTAATGGACATCCTCGCAGAAGAATACAAGTCAGCACAATCTTGATCTCTGGTATAGGTTTTCCTTATTCGAAGCTGGGGATTTGCCCGCTGAGGTATTGGTAGGCGAAGCGTTTGAGGGCAACCTCGCTTTCTCGAGTAAAACCGGAACGCCAATGGAGGCGATATAGGTATCCTAGCAGAGGTAGAAGCTGCTGAACGCGTACACTGCGTGAGGGATAGGTAGGGGTTTGGTGAGGATGGAGCCCTTCCAGAACTTCGCTCAAAATTCTTCTAAACTCCGGTGCAGGTACCACAGGTCGCGTCACAGCAGCCCAACCTCACTACAGCTAGATTGTCCTATCGCTAGTAGAAAAGGAGAGAGAGGGTCAAGGAAAAGTGAAAAAATGAAGTGTGTAAACGGGGCTGACAAGGCGGGGGGTAAGCAAAAAGAGTTATGAACCCCCAGGACGAAAGGTATGGTGTCCGGGATGGGATTCCATATGGCAGACGAATCACGGGGAAAACCCGCTAGAACCACCCTCAAAACTTTTAGTAAACACCTTGAAGAACTGGACGCAACACTAGCCCAGCTCTATGGACTCGTCGAGAAATCTTCCAATCCTCTCCCAGTGATCCAGAAGATGATTGAAAGACGGGAAGCCCTGCTGATCCGGGGGACAATCGCAACCAAGTTGCTAACCGCTCTTAAGACCCAGCGGAGGAGAAAGGCAATCAGCTCAGACTTTTACGAGCGAAAGCAGCGCCACCTAATGGAGGAGCTGCGCCAAGTGGATGAGGCTCTAGCAAGCAAGGTAAGTGAGATACCACAATCTATCCAGCAATGAAGTGTTCAAGAAGGCATTTAACTAGATTGAATTCGACTTACTTCTTTATATTCTCGGGTTCTTCTTGTAGATAATGGCTGCGACGAAAGCTAACAGGGCGGCTACATGCCAAATAATCACAGACGGAGTGGTGAGAAGAATAGTGAGGTTTCTTTGTTGGATAAATCGCTTAAACATCTGATTCTTGTGAGCCACACCCATTGGGACCGCGAATGGTATCTACCCTTTGAGGATTTCCGCTGGCAACTCGTCAAGACCGTCGACCAGCTCCCGCAACTCCCAAGCTGAACAGGCAATGCCAGAAGGATACACTTCTATTAGTTCGTGTTACGTTAGCTGGGTGAGCAGCAACAGATTACGTTCAGCCTTCAACTAGTTCGTAGAAGCTATAGGTTGGAGAATGAATTTTGCCCTGCTCTGTGAGGGTAGTAACAGCTCTGTTGGCTTCTCTTATCGTGACGCCTAGCCGGCTAGCAATAAAGGTTACCTGCAAGCCTCTGCCTTCTTCTTTCATCAGATTAAGTACTGCCTCGAGGAGTTCTGAATGTTCAGACATGCTTCTTGACCATACTATGTTTGAATATTTATCTTTCGAATGAACACGCCCATTCCTAGTTCTTCCATTTGGATATATTCTACAAAGAAGACCATTCGTATACCCTCCACCGTGGGAGCCATCAACTACCTATGATATCTAAGTGCTTCTGACAATGTATCTAGCTGTAAGACCGGGTCTAGATCATTATTGCCATTGATTCCAATGGGCTTTGAGACTTCAGCGGGTCTGTGGTATCTTGGTGGAAGGGAAAAGCATGTCACGTTTGACATACATGACGATAACGAGTACAGCTATGCAGAGGACACCACCACCAATAATGATAACGTATTCCGGCCAGTAAAAGTCAAAGTCGTAGAAGGGAGGCCATGTGTACCCACCAGATGCTGGACTGGTTCCCGCGTAGTCGTCCTCGGTTTCAAAGCGGCAGACCGCGACGTAACTTCCTCCACCAAAGCTGGAAAAGGTGTCCCATGGTATTATGGCTTCCCAGCCGTTATTGGTGTAGTTGAGGCGGCCCCACAGACCCGTGAAAAGATGAGTGTCAGCATCGAGGAGCTGAAAGTCCGATCGGTTAGCCTCCGTCAGAAATCCCTGGGTGGGGTGTTCCACAGTGACTCCCCAAATTTTCACGCCTTCACTGGTGGGTCCGAGAGATGGCTGGCTTACCGAGAGACCCTGAGCCAGAGTGATAGTGGGGTCACCGAGGAGTTCCATGCCGCGCCACCAGTACGAAGGTGAATAGAGCGATCCTGTTGTTGCAAGGGAGAACCATTCGAAGAAGGCACGTCCCGTGTCCCACCCTCGTGCGAGCTGAGTAAAGTATTCCGTCTTGTGGAGCATGCCACCACTCCGCGTTGACGATATAGCGGATGCGACCCGACCAGGACCGAACAGATACCAGCCCGCATCGTAATCCGGATGGGTCAAGTTGGCAGCATTGCAGGTGAACAGGTCGAGGACGGGGATGTTAATGGCGTGTTGGCGCAACTCGTCATAATAGAGGTAATTATAATGGGCTGCGTCGGGTTCATGGAATTTCTGACTGTAGCATGTCTCCCCTGCATGAACCATGACCGTCCCATAAAGGAAACTCTGCCCAGCCTCTAGTAGCCATCGGGTTTTCGTCGTGTCATCTATCCCACTCACTCTAGTGATATCTGAAGGGTCGAATAAAATGCTCATCTCATTTTCATAAGTGGTTGCGTACGACCTCCAGGGATTATCAACAAAAAGAAGCCCGTCCCCGGTTAAGGGGTATGTTTCATCCAGATAACTGTGAAGGGTGTCCAAGTACTCACTAAGCATACCCATTCGATCGGTGTGCCAGTTGGAAGGCGGAACCGGTGGGACGATACGAGAGACCCAGATTTCCGGATTCACATCTGCGGGTCCTTCACCGTCAGGGTCTATATGGGCTTCAAAGTAACCGTCGCCCTCCCCATCAACGCATTCACCATCGAGGTCCATCAGATAGAGGTCATATATAAACCAAGGAATTTCTTTTCCTTCGACGTGAATCGGATAGGCAGGTTGGGTATACCAGGCTGCGGGGAGATCCCCAAGGAGGATGGCACCCTCTAATCCAAAAGACGATTCGTAAAGGGTTTGGAGGTGAGAACGCAGAGCTGCAACAGAAGCCCAAGACTGAGTGGTGGTTGTGACCTGGAAAAACCT
>CBDVBC010000262.1:0-3500 GCA_965372125.1 Candidatus Hermodarchaeota archaeon
ACAGTAAGCTTGAGCGCCGCCATATAAATCCTAAGTATCCCAAACGTTCGCAGTACTGTCTAATGGGTCATGTGGAAGGGCTCTTAAATAAGGCTGGGCGGCGGTGGGACTCGTGGTTAGATCAATAAGCGCACCTGGGTATTGATTGTTGTCTCCATAAAACTGCTCAAGAGCACCAGCGATGTTATTTAAATCAGCCTGTCTTTGTCGGTCACGTGATTGCATCTGGGCGCGTCTGAATGAAGCCAGGCCAATTGAGATGAGGATTGATATAATTGCGATTACAATGAGAAGCTCGATCAACGTGAAGCCCCGCAGTTTTATTCCAAAGACAGGCAGTTTCATTATCTAAACTATAATTTATAGCAGAAGGGCTTGTCAAACTTGAAATCAGTATTTAGTACCAAGTATTTCGTATAAAAGTGGCGCCCCTGGCAGGAATCGAACCTGCAACCTTACCCTTAGGACGGGTCTGCTCTGTCCAATTGAGCTACAGGGGCGAGCAGGTTTGAATTTTACCACACAGTCGGTTAGAATAAAAGGCTTAACGGGGTGTAGCTCAGGGGTAGAGCGCTGCATTCGGGATGCAGAGGTCGCACGTTCAATTCGTGTCACCCCGACCATATGAATAAAAGGAAAAGATTCTGGGTGTTTGTAACCATCCGGACAATTGCAAATTCACTAATTATTACGGGAATAGTGTTCTCGTTTCTTTCCTTTGCTCCGTTTATTCAACAAGAAACGTGGTTTTGGTGGAAGAGTACTTTTTTTAGAGAAGTTCCGACTGCTCCAGCGGCGCCGAGTGTAGAAACTCCAAAGGCTCAGGCAAAGACCCTGCCGTCTTTAAAAACCAAACCAAAAAACAAAAAATTTGGTGTAGTAATTGAAAAAATCGGCATCAACGCTCCAGTGGTAGCAAACGTAAATACTTCTAACTATACAGAATATATCGCGGCTCTTTCTAAAGGTGTCGCTCACGCTCGTGATACAGCTGTACCAGGTTCAACAAAAGCAGATAACAACAACGTATTCTTGTTTGCCCACTCGGCTATTAACGCGATTCAAGCTAGAAGGTACAACAGCGTTTTTTACCTTTTACGTAAACTGGAAAAAGGGGATAGAGTAGCCACTTTTTATAAGGGTGAGCGGTTTGATTATATTGTCGAGTCTAAAAAAACCGTCCAGGCTACTGACGTCCGGTATCTTACACAAACTTCAAAAAAGCCAATTCTCACACTTCAAACCTGCGATCCTCCAGGTTCTAGTCTGCGGCGTTTGATTATAACTGCTAAGCTAGTGCAGTAGGGTAGTTGTAAGATCTAAGTTTTAAGATGTAGGAAGAAAAAAACAGCACCTCAAATTTTTGGCTCTTACAACTTATGACCTAAAAACCTATTGCAGCTCAATTGAGTAGAGGTTTGGGAGCTTAGTAACTGCTGTATTTAAACTTGTAGCTATGACAATTTTTCCACCCTCTGGCCAAGGAGTCAGAAAATCTGGTTCAAAATTACCGGTGTAAATCGTGACACTATTTTTTCCGTCCGCTTCGATTATCGAGATCGTGCTGTTCTTTACCAAAATAACATGGTTACTATTTGGATACCAAATGTAACGGGTTGCCTTTGGTAAGTCATAGATTTGCGGCTCTTGGTTTGGGGCAGGTCCTGGATCGCTATCGTACAAAACGGCGACACCGTTAGTTTTTCTACCTAAAAATTTCGATTTATCGGGCGAGAATTTTAAATTAGCTAGATTGGAACCTAGCAGCTGAGCTTTTTTGCCTAAAGACGAAAGATTAGCCTCTCTTTCTGTTTTAGTATTTTTGTCCCAGCCATCTCTTATCTTCTCGATGTCAAGCGTCACTTCTTCGGGAGAATCATTTTCCTTCCCAGCATCAAGCAGGTAAAAGCTTTTGTTTTTCCCTACTGTGACCAAAATCTGCTTTCCATCAGGAGAGAACTCGTAACTAGAAGAAGAAAATGTTACTTCCTCGTTGTCGGTGACCACCATTGTCAAATCTTTCGTGAAAAAGGATGGAAGAGCGCTACTAGAGATGTCTAAAACCCAAATTCCAGCCTTATCTTCTGGCTCAAGAAGTGCGAAAGCTATTTTATCCATTTGAGGTGAGGCTATTGGATTGAATACGCCGGTGTAAGTGAGGGCTCTTAGGGAAGGGGCAATTGGGAAAAGGGTAGCTTCTATTAAATTCAGATTCTCTTTTTGCACCTCAACATCCCTTCGCCAACTGGAAAAGCCTTCCTTGACAATTTTTATGTCATAGGTTCCTGGTGCGAGGTCGGGGAGGTCGAGATTTGTAGTGCCCTTTTCTTCACCGTCAACATAGACTGTAGCACCTTTAGGTTGAGATTTAATACTGACGATACCTGTCGCTTCGATAGATCCATTTTCGAGATTGGGTCGGTATCCTCTGGCGTAAAGAACGATTCCTGCGGTTATGACTAGAACAACTACAAGAAAAATAATAATTCCGGCGAGTTTCTTCATTGCTACCAATTCTAACTCTTTTAAGAAGCCTTAGCAACAAAATTACAAGACCAAGTGTTATTCTCAAGTAGGTTTTTGACATCTTTAAGTCACCTTTGACACACTTGAAAAATGCCTGGTTGTGAAAGTTCTTAAACTGTATATAATAAAGTGGTCATGTTTTCGAAAAGAGTTGCTATTGATTTAGGCACAGCTAATTCTCTAGTCTTTTTGGAAGGGCAAGGTGTTGTGCTTAATGAACCAACCGTCGTTGCTGTTTCCTCAGATGATGGAGAAGTTTTAGCGGTCGGTAACGCGGCGAAAGAAATGCTAGGCCGCACGCCTGAAGGAATTGAAGCTTCAAGGCCTCTTCGAGATGGAGTGATTGCGGATTACTTAATTACTGAGTCGATGCTGAGGTTTTTTCTTGATAACGTTGCTGGCCGTACTCGTTTCTTCAAACCAGATGTGATGATTTGTGTTCCAGCAGGTGTCACCAGTGTAGAAAGGAGAGCAGTGCTTGATGCTACTTTGTCAGCTGGGGCAAAAACAGCATATCTCATTGACGAACCTTTGGCGGCTGCAATTGGTGCAAAAATTCCAATAGCAATTCCTAGCGGTAATATGATTGTCGATGTCGGTGGCGGTTCTACGGAAGCGGCCGTAATCTCTTTGGGTGGGGTAGTAGTTCACAAAAGCGCACGGGTAGCCGGGAACAAAATTGACGAGGCTATCACTTTGTATGTAAGGCGGAGATATAATTTAATCATCGGGGAGCGAACAGCCGAGGAGATTAAGCTTTCTCTAGCCAGCGCCACAAAAGAAGAAGAAAAAGGCGCGTTCATAGAAGTTAGGGGTCGAGATAGCATCACGGGTCTTCCAAAAGTAATCGAACTAAAAAGCGCCGAACTTACAGAAGCGATAAGGCCCGTTTTAAACAACATCTTAGATGCAGTTAGACAAGCACTGGAAGAAACTCCACCTGAGCTAGCTAGCGATATCATCGACAAAGGAAT
>CBDVBC010000263.1:0-3493 GCA_965372125.1 Candidatus Hermodarchaeota archaeon
GAGCTTGGAGACCTAGTGTCCTTCAGTGAACTAGATCCTCCGGTCTTCGACCTGATTAGTCGGAAGAGGGCCCTTGTGGATGTTGTACAGGAGCGTATGAGTGAAGAGGTGTTTCTCCGGGTTATAGACAGAGCGTGTGAGCAGTTTGGCATCGGTTTTGTAGATTTCGCTTTATTACCCGAAGTTACAGAGGAAATGAGCCGTCATATTCTGTTTATCGAATTCACAGAGCCACCCGGTGACCTAGAGGAGTTTACGAGCGTTGTCGACCGACGCCTTGGTATTGCGCACCACCTGTACTTCAAGAGGCGAAAACATAATCATTTATCTCGCCCAATTATAATCCCAGTCCAGCTTGGTGGCTTTGATCTTATGCTGCGAAAACTGGGAAAGGATCCTGTCCAAGGGAAGGTGCCTCGCCTTCTAACACCGGAGCTCAGCCGTCTGATTCCTATTCTGAAGTCCTCAAACTAGCTAGCAACAGGGGTTCATTTCCTTTGAAAGGGGATGCAAAATCAGGGCAGTGACAGATTTTTATCAACATTCACCGAGAAGAACATATGTTCTCTCGCGAAGCTATCGTAAAGCTTGCTTACGAGCGATATTGTCAACCTTTACTGAAGCAGCTGGAGGACCCAGCAGCTGCTCAAAAGGATTGTCTGCGGAGGATTCTGAAACGCAATAGAGACACTGTCTTTGGCAAGCATCATGGTTTCGCTGACATCCGCTCCATTGAAGAGTTTCAGCGGAGAGTTCCACTCAGTGATCACGAAGATATGCTGCCCTACATCAATCGCTGTAAGGAGGGCGAGCAGAATGTCCTCTTCCCTGACAAGATCTTGTATTTTCTCGTCACAGCAGGAACCACCGGTGTTTCCAAGCTCTACCCTTTGGGCGAGCGTCGTGTCAGAGAGTTGTTCGTAGATGGCATCAAGACGAGTGTGTTCTATATTGTCCATAACCAACGCTACGACCTTATGGATGGCTCGGTGTTAACCTTAAATGCACCTCGGAGCACTGGCGAGAAGGTCGGGGAATACGATTCTGCCTATTTCAGCGGAGCGATTACTAACATCCCACTGCCGCCTCGACTGCGGCTACTCCAGATGTTTCGGTCAGGGGAGCAGAGTAGAATGGTTCCGCCACGTGAGGTAGACGAGGTGCGAGATTGGCATGAAAAGTTCTACCTCACTGCTCGCTACGCGGTAGCAGCCGATGTCCGATCAACCATTGGCGTAACCTCCAACATTATCGCGCTTCTGCGTAAGATCAGCATGAAGTACCATGACCGGCTCCTCGCCGATCCTGAACTCGACGAAGAAACAAAGGCCAAGCTCCATCGAGCCTCCAAAGACGGTATAATAGATCTTAAGAAGCTCTGGCCCAACTTCTGTGTGTTTTTCTCCGGAGGAATGTCGGTAACCCCCTATCGGCGTATTATCCGCGACCTCCTAGGCGACGTAGATATCTGGGACATGTTTGGGACGACAGAAGTCTCGGTAGGTACACAGATTTTCCCTGATAAAGGCATCATCCCTTTTGTGCACAGGACATTCTTCGAGTTCCTCCCGGATGGCGAGGAGGATGCTGTACCAATCCCTCTTGGTGACATCAAGTTGCATACCACCTATCGGATAATCGTTACATCAAACGGGGGCTTTTATCGGTTCGATCTTGGCGACCTTGTTACGTTCAGCGATTTGGACCCACCAGTATTTGGGGAGATCAGTCGGAGAAAGGCTCTTGTTAATGTAGCTGGTGAGAGGGTGAGCGAGGAAATGCTTCTTCGAGCGCTGGAGCAGGCTTGTGAAAGGCATGGTGTCAGCTTTATTGATTTCGCGGTTCTACCCCAAGTCACAGCGGAGGGTGTACAGTACCATCTCTTCGTCGAGTTCACCCACCTTCCCGATAGTCTTGAGGAGTTTGCCAGTGTGGTTGATACACAGCTGAGAAGTAATGGCTTGTATTATGACTCGCAGCGCCAAAATGGCGTATTGTTTCCTCCAGTCCTAATTCCTGTGAAGCCTGGTGGTTTCGAGACTGTGCTTCAGCAATTAGAGAAGATTCCGGGGCAAGGGAAGGTTCCTCGCCTCCTGACGCCCGAACTTAGCCGGATGATTCCCCGGCTGAAGCCAGTCATTTGAATTTTTCAACGTGAGATACCCGAAAAAGAAAGGTTAATTATCACGATGTTTTCTACGCTAGAGGCCCATCGGTGATTGTGCAGGAATCGAAATCGTATTAAAGACTTCATTGCACAAAGCCATAACTTATAATCACTATTGGCGATTGTGGCTCTAATCTCCCTCAACGCCATGCCTAGGTGCACTCTGATGTCGAAACCTAAACAGAGAATCGCTATCAAATGTAGAGATGTCGTTAAAACCTACGAAGATGCTGATGTTAAAGTTGAGGTTCTGAAGGGCTTGGATTTCGAGGTTAAAACCGGTGAAATGGTTGCTATTGTTGGTGCTAGCGGCAGCGGAAAAACAACTCTTATCAACCTTCTTGCCTGCCTTGACCAACCGACCTCTGGAGAAATCCAAATCGATGACAAGACCCTAGGCGGCCTGAGCGACGACGAACTCTCCATGATCCGGCGCCATAAAATCGGGATTGTTTTCCAGGGCTTCTACCTCCTCGATATCCTTGATGGACGCGAGAACGTCGAAGTTCCTATGATTTTCGACGAGGTACCTCAGGAGGAGAGAACCCAGCGAGCACTTGAACTCCTCGATCTTGTGGGGATGAGGGATTCCGCTGAGCAGTACCCGAACGAGATGTCGGGTGGCCAGATGCAGCGCGTCGCAGTAGCCCGCGCGCTCGCGAATAAACCGGTGATTCTCCTCGCGGACGAACCCACTGGGAACCTAGATACCCAGACTGGTACAGAAATTATTCAGCTCTTCGTGGATCTAGCACACAAATACGATATGGCACTCGTTGTAGCGACTCACGATCCTGATGCGGCAAGTGCGGCAGACCGCATCTTGCTGCTGCGCCATGGAAAACTCCACACAGAAACTAGCAAGTTTACAAATTAGGTGTAGACATATTGAGCGGTAAGTCTTCATGGGCCACACCACTGGTCGGTCAAAAGGGCAGCGGATGGTACGTTGTCAGCTACGTTGGAGGCAGCATACGCAAACACAAGATGCGAACACTAAGCCTCCTGCTAGGCGTTGTCATCGGAGTTGCCCTAGTCGCTAGTGTCTTTGTTTGGACAGACACAGGTACTCGAGTAGCCATTGACGATTACTTTGAAGATAACATCTTCCAGTTCAGCGTCACACCAATCGCTGCAACTCCTCCTGATATTAGTTCTGTTCAGACATGGGCGAGAAATCAATACCTCAAGGAATCCTCATACATAGTACACCGAACGTACGGGTTTTTGGGTATAGAAGATATGAATAATAGCGCCCCATACATGCCAACATTTTCTCCTTATCCTTACAGCTACGGCATCAAGGACGCTGAAGTACTATTTGTG
>CBDVBC010000264.1:0-3493 GCA_965372125.1 Candidatus Hermodarchaeota archaeon
GCACCCCAGCACCGCCAGAAATTAACCAAGATGTCGCCCGAAAAACGTAAAGAACTGATTTTCAATCTAAAAATTCAGTTACTACAGCAGCGTCCAGGATTCTCTGTGAAAGAAAGAGATGGCGCATGGGATGCCGCCCAATTCCAAGTTCGGCTGCTTTATGATACACTCACCAAGACACGGCTCCTTGAAGCCATTGACGATGTATTCCGATGCATGCTCGTTGTCATTTGGACTTTCGCAAACGCCTTCGGTTTGCCTACAAATACCCACCAGCCCGGCTTCTATGCCTAGTCACAACACAATATCATCAAAGCAATGTCAGAAAGTGACTCCGTTCGAGTAAAACAGTTTCAATTCTGAGAGGTTTGACGTGGAGCTGTAACGGGTTATGCACACCAAAAAAGGACACAATTGGAGGGGAGAGGGAATGGTTTTTCTAGGGAGGGATGGTGTGCAAAACCTTTCGCTGCTCCAAGATCGGGTTACAGGTATTTCCTGTCCCCAATAATAGCCGCACAACTTAGACCTTTAAAGGTTTGTCAATTACTAACACTATAACTAGGCAATCTTTCCTCATGGATTTAATTGAGTGTTTCATATTCAACCATTTTTGTTTTAAGAGCTATTAGGGAGAGACATACCAAACTAGGAAAGGACATACCCCCACCAATCACCTTCTAACGAGAGCCGGCTATTTGCTGCTCGGATTCCGTGATCCTCCCCGTCTAGGAGGTCTTCCCGGCACTCCTTTTCGCTGATGTGCTTTCGATAGTTCTTCTTGAGCAATTCTTACTGCTTCTTCGGATAGTTCATCAGCTGATTGATGAGCAAAGTACGTGTCATAAACAGCCTTGTATTTTCCGTCGAGGGTTAGAAGTTCATCATGAGTTCCTTGCTCAATAACTTCTCCCTGTTCGAAAACAAGAACCCGTGAGGCGTTGGCAATAGTTGTCAGTCGATGGGCTATAACTACTGTTGTCCGATTGGCGAAAAGCTTCTCTTGGGCTGCTTGTACGAGCGACTCGGAGTAGGCGTCCAGCCGGCTAGTCGCCTCGTCAAGGATTAGAATCTTGGGGTCAGCGAGCAATGTGCGGGCTATTGCTACCATCTGAACTTGGCCTGCACTAAGATTACTACCCCCATCGCTGAGCATCGTATAATAACCCTTAGGTAGTACCTCGATGAACTGGTGAGCTCCAATGAGCCGACAGAGGTTCTCTATTTCTTGGTCACTAGCAGAAGGACGACCGTATCTGATATTCTCCATCACTGAGTCATCAAAGAGATATGGCTCCTGAGCAATAAGAGCAACAGTATCATGAAGGGACTGAAGGGTCACACTCCGTAAATCCTGGTCACCAATAAAGATGCGGCCCTGCTGAGGATCATAGAAACGGTTGATAAGCGCTGCAATAGTAGTCTTACCTGCACCAGTGTGACCGACAATCGCCACCATCTCGCCCGGGGCAACAGAAAAACTAACACCCTTCAAGACATCAATCCCTTCAACATAAGCAAAGGTCACGTCTTCAAAGGCAAGGCCATCACTATCAGGGTTTAGCGGAACTGCAACAGGGGAATTCGTCACAGTAGGTTCCGCTTCAAGAATATCCAAGAGACGATCCATAGACGCCATCGATTCTTGGAACTGAGTCGCCATCATACTCAAATGCAGCAAGGGGCGGAGAAAACGCTGAATAAGAATAGTACCCAAAAACACCTCACCAATAGTCAAAATGGGTGCTGTACCAACCGCTAAGCTGCCCCCAACGAACAAGACAGCAGCCACTGCAGCAATACCAGTAGCACGAACTAGCGGCTGCATCAGGGTCATAAGTATCATAAATTTGAAGCCGTGGTGGTAGGCTTCTTGGTTCAACTTGCTTAGTGTGGCAGCTGTTTCCTCCTCGCGGTTGAAGGCTTTGGCGATAGCCACTCCGCTCAGGTTCTCTGCAATCTGTCCTGACACATGGCCCAAAGCACGTTGTGAAGCAAGCATTGTTCGCTTTCCCACTGTACCAAATAAGACAACGGCTAGAATCACTACAGGGAGTACGATAAGGGCTGTGAGTGCTACAATTGGTGATGCAAGCCACATCAATGTGAAGGTGGCGATAAGCAAGAGGAGTTGGCTTGCAAAGTCAATGATAATCTGGATGCCTGATCCTAATGAATCTGCATCGGAGGTTACTCTCGAAGTTATATCTCCGCTCTGCTCGGATTTGTGGTATGACAGATCGGCGTGGACAAGTTTGGTGTAAACGTCCTGCTGCAATGATTGCACAAAACCAGCTTGGGCTCCGGATAAAGTCCAAGTATAAAGCGAGTTAAGCACCCAACCCGCGAGCCTAAGTCCCACATATAATGCGCCCAGCAGGAAAAATCCGCTAAATAAACTACCAGGTGTAAGGACCAAATCAATCCCCCAGGCAAGGATTAGAGGGTCGACTGCTGAAAATATCGTTGCCAGCAGCACAAACACAGCTGCAATAACGATCAATCCCTTGAAGCGTCCAAGATATGCGAATGTTTTACCTAACAAGGTTCGGAGTGGTCTACTGCGTTTCTGTTTTTGACGCGATAATGCAGTGGGACCTCCACGGCGGCGCATCCCCATTAGCTAGCACCTCCGTTCTTTATTAAGCGCTGAACATAAGGTATGGCTCCAGGTAGGTACTCAAAGATACGTTGATAATGTTCAGATGACTGAATGAGCTCCTCATGGGATCCTAGTGCGACAAGGCGTCCCTTGTCAACAATAATTATCAGGTCTGATTCGAGGAGTGTTCGGAGCCGCTGAGTGACTGTGATGCTTGTGCGCCCTTGCATCACTTCATCGAGAGCTTTTCGTAGGAGAAATTCTGTTTGTGCGTCAATGGCGCTCACCGAGTCGTCTAAAAGAAGGAGTCGTGGGTTCTGTACTAGTGTCCGGGCAATGGCTAAACGCTGCCGTTGCCCCCCACTCAACGTCATACCTCGCTCCCCAATAATGGTGTCATAGCCTCTAGGCAGCTTCTCGATAAACTCGTGTGCTTGCGCCTTCTGTGCTGCCTCGAGAATCTCCTCCTCACAAGCACCGACACATCCAAAGGCAATATTTTCTCGGATACTCCTCCGAAAGAGGAAGATGTTTTGTTCAACTAGACCCGCGGCAGCTCGGACATCACGGGTTTGGACATTTCGGAGGTCAACTCCTCCAACTAGAATCCTCCCTTTAGTAGGGTCATAGAGTCTGAGTAGTAATTTCAGGATAGTGCTTTTTCCTCCACCAGGGCCACCAATCAGTGCAACCCTCGACCCCCCTGGTATTGTGAAGCTCAGTTCTCTTATGGCGTATGCATCGTTTTCACCATCATTTGAGGTGTATCTAAAATCAACGTTTTCGAATACGATGTCTTCACTCCAATCAACCTCTGCTGAATGCTCTGGTTCCTGAAGAGGGTCCTCCCAGCTCAGCAGCTTCACAATGCGTTGGGCGTTAATATTAGCC
>CBDVBC010000265.1:0-3480 GCA_965372125.1 Candidatus Hermodarchaeota archaeon
TAATAATATATTCCATGGCACCTGGTTGTCAATAGTCGTCTCTGAACCAGTTAGCTCAGAAGTCACATTCACTTGCACAAGCTCGCTTGGGAAGCCAGTCATCGTGATGAAATCACACATAACAACATAGATCTTGGTGTAGTCACCAACCCGGGGCAGCGCTGATCCTACTCCGAGTAATATTCCCTCCTCACTACCTTCAATGAGCCATGAAAGGCTAGCCGTTGCCATTCTTCTGGCTGCGTCATTATAGGGGGCTTCAACACCGATGAAGAGGAGGGAGGTGTTTATCCCGGAATCACAATAGTAGCCCATTGAACACCAGGTTGCATTACCAACCAAGCTCAAAACCTGCTCATGGTGAGACACTGCAAAAACGGTTGGATGTGCAAGAAAGGGCATGGCAGCAGATCCAACAAGCAGGTGGGAACTAGCGATGGCTGGATGCAATGAACGGAATCCCTCCACAGAGAATGCTTGGGTTCCAGCTGTTGTAGTTTCAACATGAGCTAGGAGTTCTAGAAGACGCGCACCTGATCGCCCCAAGGCCAGAATAGGTAATCCATTCTGAATCAGTGTCAAGGCTAGAGAACTATCCAGAACAAGAGCTGAGTCGAGAACTAGGGCATTATAGGCGCTTGCATTGAAATCTAGGTAATCAACAACTGTAGCTGCCCCGTTTTCCAGAAGATGACTCCAGTCTTCAGCATGATTAGGGGGACTTGGAGGTATCTGATAGGCGAGCGCCAGTACAGTTGCGGCTACCAGTTTGGAGGCGTTGCAGAGATTAATCGGTTCACAGTTACTTGCCACATCGCTCTGCGTGTGCTTGTTAGGATCCGGGTACTGGTTGGTTGACAGGGTAAGCGATGGAATCCCATAGGTATGAAAGGTCCACTCTGAGGTGCTCCAAGCAGATTTGTGCTCAACATCAGTGATTGTCTCCACCCGGGGTTTTTCCATATCCTCCAAGGGGATGTCAAGTAATATACTAACTTCCTCTAGCAGGTTCTGTAACAGCGTAACATCCTCATCTTGGTAACGGTACAGTGCTAGAGATGTGGGCTGCACTAGTCCCTTGTATCCGACTTCGTCAATATTAAGAACAATAGCGGTGGAGGTAACAATCCCTAGATTAGCTAGGTCATCTACGACCAGTTGGTTGGATCCCCAAAGATGGCGGGTATTATTTCCTTCCTCGCCGCTGAGAAAGGCAAAGAGTAAATTCCACTCATCGAACGAGCCAGCAACCTTTGTCAGTACTCGTAGCGCCTCCAGTAATACTACGACGCCTGCCGCATTGTCATTGGCACCAGGAGCAAAAGTTGGTGTAAGTCCAAGGAGTCCGTACCTCGCTGAATCCACATGGCAAGTCACAACAAGGCTTGGCTGATTAACATCAAGACCCCACGGGGAAACGTAGAGATTCCGCGTCCAATAGGGTTTGAGCCTAAACCCAACTCCGTCCCACACCTGGCGCATAACAGGGAACCAAGCCTCCTCTGGAGTTAACCCAAGCTCCACTAACTCGGTTTCTAGGAGATCGAGGCTAGCATTCCCGCCACTCACGAAGGGATGGCGGCTATTGAAACTGGTGAAGGAGTGGAGAAGCTCCATTTGACGCGTCGCGTTTACAAATGTTGAGGTCAGCCGTTGCCAGTGGGTAAGGCTTGAGATGTTGGTCAAATACGCCGCTGCTGATAAGGGAGAATAGGATGGAGGCTTGGAGGGGGCAGGATAGACAGCGGCGGTACCCGGAGTCGACCGCAAGCCTAGCTGTTGGGATGATGCGGAAAAGGAAAGACCACTGGGCGGCTGAGCTACCAGTAGTGGAGAAAGAAGCAAACCTATGCAGCAGATTGTAAAGAACACGACGCGTCTCATGGGGCTTCGATAATTTGCCCGAATTTGGTTCATTTAAATAAGTTGCGGTAAAGAAACCAACCTCTAGGGGGAGGATTCTACTCATCATTTTCCGAGGTTTCGTTTGAATCATCAGAACCTCTTTCTGTTGACGTCTCAGAGCCAGTTACAGATTCTTCACTCCCAACCCCTGCAAGGTCTGGTAGTGGGCTGTCCTGTATTTGCTGTGAGCCTGATATCCCGCCTCCAACTAGGGAACCCGCTATCTCGTTTGCTGTTCGCTGAAACCTTATGAAAAGAAATATCCCAGCGCAGAGACCACCTACCATTAGGGCAAGGGAAGCTATGGTTAGAAGTGAAACGGGCACGACGACTGGGTTGTCCAACCCGCGAACTACGAAGGTCACCGAGTCAGAAGCTGGAGCAAATCCAACCGCTCCCGAGTACTGGACAACTAAATTATAGTACCCAGGAGAGGGTGAAGCCATTGCCAAGTTAAGTAGCCCAGAGGCGTCAGTGGAGGAAGCCATTTCGAGGAGAAGGGAACCGTTAGCGGCAAACAACTGAAATGTGATAGTGCCAGCCAAACCGAAGGTGCTAGTACCGTTTTGGTAGGTTAGCAAGACTTCAACAGAAATACTAGGTGTGGCGAAGTGGTTAATGACCTCTGTTGGACTAATGGTAAGGCTGATGGTCGGCGAATAGACTTGCAGGGCTCGAACAATAACCGAATCAGAGCTAGTTGTGTACATGTCAGGTTCTTCCCGCTGGCCAAAGAGAATGGCGAGGAGGTGTTCCCCGGGCGATTCGGTGTATGGGACTAAATACTGAACCGTTCCAACGCCTTCTAGGATAGGAAAGTCCAACTGCCAGATTCCATCCCAGTAAAGGGAGGCGGTTCCGTTTACTGCAGTAATGTCTCCCGCAGTTATAGCCAAAGCGATATTCATAGACTCGCCAAGATAGATCTGTGTCGTGCACTGAGTGATAGTTGTAGTTGTGACCTCCTTTACGAGGAGCGTTGAATCAGAACTAATCGATTCATCATAAACATCGGTTTCCGCTACCTTGACAAAGAAGTGGCGTAATCCAAGGGGGGCAGTGGTACTCCAGGAATAGATGGCTTCACCATTAACATCTGTGAAGGTTGTAAACAACAAGTCTTCCCCTTCGAAGAAAGTGACCAGTAATCCTGGTACTGTGGAGCCATTACTGGTATCAGAAATCGTTACCTTGAGTTCGCTTTCGTTCCCAACGAATGCCTCTGAAGGAGAAATCCACTCCATCGTGCAGGTGAGGGATCGCCGCGCAATGATGATTGTGCTGTAGCCACTACTACTTTCAAACTGGTGTTGTCCAGCGAAATAGTAATCAAGAATCCACTGTCCAGCCTCTTCTGGCATCCAAGTGGAGGAGACTACTCCACTAGCGTTGGTGATACCATTTAGGGTGATTACTGGTTCTCTGGAACTGGGAGAGGGAATGTTGATCATGACCTGAGACCCAGCAAGCCCAGTCGCGTTCTCGTCTCTTAGCCGGAGGCTAAAAGTTACAGGTTCTTGGACTATAGGAATAGTGGGCGGTACTGGTAGGAGGTCGAGGGAAGGAGTGGAGACG
>CBDVBC010000266.1:0-3475 GCA_965372125.1 Candidatus Hermodarchaeota archaeon
CTTTCGTTTGGATGTTTTGCCTATTCTCCACTCCTGTGGCGATGGAGCGGTTTCTGGGATGCGCTGGTGACCGTTTCTTGGTCTAGCGTGCGGACTCGGCGGCGGTTCTTCGGAAGGAAAGGATGAGGGTCATAATTGCAAGTATCAGAGCAATGATGAGTAGTCCTAATCCCGCGTAGAAGTAGGAGGTTAGGAACATGAGGATACCACCTACTGCTGCAACGATGAACCAGAAGACGCCGGTAAAGCCAGCCTTCAGCTTAAAGCCGGTGGTTCTTGGGATTTGTGAGAAGAGGACGCGGCCACTAGAGGCGTCAAGAGCAGCCTCATAGACCTTCCCGCCTCCCGCAGTGAAACGGATGCTGTAGATTGGTACATGCACGTATGCGTGGTCTGTGACTGTGAAGCTCTCGCGAGCATTCTCGATGTTCTCAGTCTCCTTCTGGATGCGGCTCATTATCATCTGTCGGGTTTGAGCGATAGCTTGCCTCCGGGCCTGCTCCTCGGGAACACGGGAGAAGAGGATGTTTGCGGTGTACTTCTGCGCCTCCTTGAAATTGAAGTAGCGACGACCACGCGTGGCAATAGGATAGTTCTGAATTTCTCGTCTTACTGGGGGACCCGCGTACAGACGGATTTGCCGGGTTTGTTCTTCACGACCTGCCTCTTCGACCCATTCCCAGCTGATGCTGGAGTATCGTCGCTTGACCTTATCACGGAAAGTGGCTTTACGGTCTCGCCCCACATAGGACACGATACCCTTCACGTTATAGACCCAATAGGGGTAGTAGGTCATGCTCATATCTCTCATTGAGATGATGGATGCAAGGTCGTTAGAAACGCCCGGTATCTTCACCAGATAGGCCCTGAGCGTGTCAAAGGCTTCGCCTTGACCATAGTTAACTTTCAACGCGTAGTGTTTTTTCATCCGCTCGCCGCTTGGCTCGAAAGACGTACCGCAATATTGGCAAGTGATAATCGCGTCTGATGGGTGAACGCTGAGTCCGGCGTCACACTCTATACATCTTAATTGTGTCATTTCTTGTTTCACCATTTAATTTTCTATATTCTATTCGCGTTTTTCGGACGATATCTTGAATGATTGCTGGGTTCCAATACAGGCTATGATGAGTCCGACGATTATCAAGACGAATGCCACAGCTTCCATTCCAGGTAGGAAGTTAGCAAGGAGTTGAGCACCTACAGATCCCACGGCTAAACCGAGAATACTCAGGATGAACATGAAGGCACGGAATCCAGTTGAGACCGGAACTTCGCCCTTGAGCACCCTCTTTGTGTGACCATCAATACCAACCCGGTATGTTTCGGAACCGAATTGGTAGCGCACACTCCAGTGCGGCACATGAAGCAAATACGCACCGAGTTTCCGGATTTTCGTCTTGCAGTCCCAGATTTTAGTGGCTCCACTTTCTGCTCGGGACCGGTGTTGCTCAGAAACCTTGGTCTGAGCGATTTCGAAGGCATCTTCGTCGCTTAGTTCGCTATTCAGAAAAACAGGGGTCTTCTCGATTCTAGTAACTGTGCTGTATTTGAAGGGTGTGATGTCTCGCTTTGTCACCTTGAGAGCTTTATCCATCTCATCGAATGAGTAGAACATGGCGCCGCGGCGACCAAGGACATTCAGCGAGCGGTCTTCATTGAACCGGCCATCAATTGGCGCGTAGGTGACGACGGTTTTTGATTGTCGCCTACCTGAAGAATCCGTGTAGTATTCGGTGTCTTCGTGGCGTTTGTATCCTTGGAATCGGGTAGCCGCATTCATCGACTCGACCCAATAAGGAACGAATCTTAGCTGGGCTTCTGTGACTCGTGCTTTACCACCTCGCCCTACCCATTTGCGAACCTTGTCTTGCACTTCGCCGCTACCGATTGTCGGTGTCAGAATGAAGTGCTTGCTGATTTTGTCGCCTTCGACGGTGACAGTGTTACCGCAGAAATTGCAGGTAATTACTGCGTCGTCGGGGGAGACAGCAAGGGGAGCGTCACAATTGGTACACTTGAACGCTTCTATTCCTTTCGGCAATTTTTTTTCCTCCTATTGGAGTGCTCAGACTTGGTTGCATGTGCCCTTAATTCTTTCCGCTTTTTAGATATCCTAGGAAGGCATGATGAAATGGTTTGGTGTTTTGCACTCGCTGCAGTACCCCTTTCGGTCAAGGTGAACAAGACGTATGTCATAACCAATTCTGTGGACGAGCAAGGCTTTACATTCCTTGTTTCTGCAATAGGTGTTTTCAGCGGGGTGACTCCACACATTCCCGATGAAGACATAATCTAGCCCTGCTTCTTGGCCAAGGGCGTGAGCATGTTCGAGTGTGGCTAATGGGGTGGGTGTTGTCAAACCGTGTTCCTCGGATTTGTAGGCTGGACGAAATGCGCTTACATGCCAGGGCACCCCGGCACCCAGGTCATCGTGTATGCGCCGGGCGATGCTGGATAAGCAACGTGTTGTGTCGTTCACTCCTGGAATCACTAGGGTCGTGATTTCCACCCAGATTCCCAGGTCGCGGGCCAGCTGTGCGCTTCGCCAGATTTTCTCAACATCCAACCCACAAAAGCGGCGAATTGCTGTTCGGCACCCCTTGATGTCGATGTTCATAGCGTCTAGCCCCGCCTGTGCAAGGCGTTTGAGGGTGTCTGCAGTCATGTAGCCATTGGTGACATAGGTATTGTAGTAGCCAGCAGAATGTGCCTTTGGCATGACATCCAGCGAGTACTCAAAGAACGCCGTTGTGGGTTCGCTGAAGGAGAAACTTGTACCGTGGCAACCGCGACGCCCTATTTGCTCAACGAATTGCTCTGGGGAGAGATAATCGCAGCGGCTGGGGTCTGGGTGACGCTTACTTATACTCCAATTCTGGCACCAAGGGCACGCCGCATTGCAGCCCCAACCTCCAATGGTTAGGGCATTGGTACCTGGGTGGAAGTGGTTGAATGGTTTCTTCTCAATTGAGTTAGCATTGATGGAGCTGATGTCCCCGTAGGTCAGAACGTAGAGGCGTCCATCAAAGTTGGCCCTTGCACCGCAGTAGCCCCGCTTCCCCTCCTTAATCTTACAGCGGCGTTCACAAACACCGCATTGTACAGCTTTGTCTTGCCTTTGTTCATAGTGGAGTGCTTCCCGGATGCAGGGATTACCTTCTACTGTTTGTAAATCCAAGTCTTCCACTCGAAAGTATGTATACCTCATGAGCTTTTGATATTTCGCTTCCATTGTTCTTGTCGGAAGGCTCAAAAGGGGAATGGAGGGAAGGCAGGTCGGTGGCTTTCAATGACGCTAATTCGTGAAGATGATTATGTCCTATTCTACCTGGAACCCGGTAAGACATGGCTGCTCCGGGTCCAAGCTGGCAAGTCCTTTCACTTACACCGAGGAATTATCCAATTCGACGACATCATTGGCCGAGAGTTTGGGAGTTTTGTCGCCACTAGCCTTGGTCAGCAAATCGCTGCG
>CBDVBC010000267.1:0-3471 GCA_965372125.1 Candidatus Hermodarchaeota archaeon
GAGCAGATAACTTCAACGACACCGCGGGCTGGAACAATTTCAGTAGAGACATCTGGACAGACGCTTCTGTCTTCTTCGGTACCAATGAAATATTCGTTGAGCGGGTTTGGTTTGAATCGGATGCTACTGGTGCTGGTTCGGTTACAACAACCTTGATCGATGATGTTTCTTTGGTTTCTCGGGCAATCAATGATGGTGACTACGAGGATCAGCGAGGAGCCGGTACTAATATTCGCGGCTGGGATGTAGAGAATTCCTATTTCACAGTGACCGACATATACTTCGTCTCGGGCAGTAAAGCTGCAAACTTGACCGTACCCGCTGGGGAGAACTGGACCAGAGAACAACTTCTCCAGGGTCGTCCACTGAATGGCACTAGGGAAACCTACCTAGATGTGATGTGGCGGCTTGAGAATTATACAGCCCCCGACGAAGTTTGTTTAGAGTTAGAGCTAGAAAATGGCAAAGTAATGCGATACTACATGGCTGCCACGAATCTACTAACCAATGTCACTACTGCTGCTTACTTTAACGTGACCGGCGTAGGCACCAATGGCACCTGGATGACTATGCACAGGGACTTGAATCACGACTACCTAGCCGCCTTTGGAGGTCTACCCAACACGAAGATAGAATCAATCTTCTTGCGAGATACAAGCACTAGCGGCGGACAACTACAGCTTATTCTAGATGACCTCTATCTCTATGATGACAATGCCCCATACATCACAAATGTGGACCGCACCTTGGTCACCCATGACCAGCAAGTCAATGTGACAGCGGATGTCTATGAACAGGACCTCGACACCCTCCTCTTCCATTATCGCGTTAGTAGCGGTGCGTGGCAGAACAGTTCAATGCAGCTGCAATCTGGTGACACCTTTAACTCGACTATTCCGGGTCAAGTCAATGGCACCTTTGTAGAATACTTCATTACTGCTAACGATACTTGGCCCATGACAACCATCGCCTTGGACAACGGCTCTTTCTGGAACTATACCGTGACTGACAAGACGCCACCCACAATCAGCTCAGTTGGACATACCCCAACTCCTGTCATGTACACAGACATCGTGGATGTTACCGCGGACGCAGTAGACACAGTGGCTGGGGTCAAGAATGTGTCACTATACTACCGGGTCGATAGTGGTACTTGGCAACAAACTATCATGTCCAATGTCTCGAGCACAACATACGAGGAGCAGATTCCAGCCCAGGCTTGGAGCGCCCTAGTTGAGTACTACATCAATGCTACAGACAACAAGAATAACTCGCGTATCGATGATAACAGTGGCATCTATTACAGCTACGTGGTGGGCGATAACGTCAACCCTATTATTTCAATCACGACACCAATTGACAGCTCTACAATCAGTGGCTCTGTTGACGTTACTGTCTCGGCTACCGATCCTGGCAGCGGTATTCAAAGAGTGGAGTTCCGCGTCAACGGAATACTTGTCCTTAATGACACAACTTTCCCCTTTGTCTATTTCTGGAATACACCTGACTCACCTAATGGTGACTATACAATCAATGTCACTGTCTGGGATGTTGTGGGCTACTCGGCTACGGATAGCATCACAGTAACTGTTGGAAACACCGCGACAACGCCACTCCCACCAGGTCTTCCCCTGGTTATCCTACTCGCTGGTGCGGCTATTGGTGTGATCGTGGTTTTTGCAGTGATTGTCGTATTCTATGTTTGTATCCGACACCGCCGCTAAGAACACTCCCCTGCCCAGTTCCGGCTGGGCACCTCCTCCTTTTTTTCAAGCAACCCGTATTTTTAGGTAGTTATTGCTGGTTCTGTTGAGGAAAACGCAAGTAAGTGCTCGGATTTCAGGCAAGAAAACAGACTCCTCCAGTTCTTTTTAAGTCTGGAACAGGGAGAATACTAGATAGCAACTCACGAAAAAAAGGAAATGAGTTGAAAATGAATAGGACTGCAAAAATTGCTTGCGTAGCGCTACTCTTCTTCTCGATGATGCTCGGTCTTGCACCAGCGAGTTCTAAGGCTCTACCGCCCAGCACATGGATTCCAGGAAGCGAAGCTGCACTTTTTGGTCACACCTTCGCTGAGGAATATTGGACTGATGAAACAGTTCCAATAGAGACCCCTAACGGAACAGCGAACTTTATAGCGAGCTATGTCAACTACTCAGCACCAGTGGGCAGCTTTCAAGCGATGATGGTTGCGCTTGATAGATTCAGCCACAACGGAACCACCCCCAACACCAATATAACATTGCCCTACCAGCTCTTCGGGCTACACTTCACGACCCCGAATGGAAGGGACGTCTTCGTCGGAGCCATGTTGGCCTTTCTGTACGCGTGGAACGACACGACTCCCAACGGGTATCCCAACGCGGGGGAGCAACGATGGTTCTTGGTCCCCTACGGTTTTGAATCAGGGAACTCGACGGGCACCTATAATGTTGAAGCTATTACAGCAACAAAAATTAGTGACGGACATTACCAGTTTGGGGTTAAATACACGGATCTCTACATGCGGGTTGTAGATGCAACTAACTGGGCCACATTCTTACTGACACTACATGTTCCCATTCTCGAATTGACCTTCAGTGAATTCACTGTGACTTATGACATCGAGGTTGACACTACTACTGGAGAAATCACTGCTGAAACCTTCTATGACATCGGGCAAATCACAGACGCTTACTGGTTTGGTACTCAGATTCCTAATCCTCTGGATTATCTTCAGGGAATCGGAA
The DNA here is from genome assembly GCA_965372125.1 of Candidatus Hermodarchaeota archaeon. Lineage (GTDB taxonomy): Archaea > Asgardarchaeota > Hermodarchaeia > Hermodarchaeales > Hermodarchaeaceae > YT-063. Next base: position 2,733 of record CBDVBC010000267.1, read on the forward strand.
TTGGTGCCGCCCACTTCGTAGTTGTTTTCACCTCCCAGTACCAAGTAGCTGCCGGGAGTACCACTCCCTCTAATGCTACTAACTGGATGTTCGCGAATGTCACGGCTGGAGGTGCTCGCGCCTTTGCTGTTGGCACCCGCGGAACCTACGATGTGCTCAACGAAACTGGCCACGCAGGGCCTCCCTACACTATGATGAACTCTAGCTTACCAGCCTATAGCTGGATTCTCACGCCGACCCTAACGGATCTCTTACTAATCGCCTGGCAATTACCTATATCAGCGGATATCTACAGCGTTTTCGCGTATGCCATGAGCCCGTATCTTCAGAGTATGTTCTCTGGACCACTTGATCTTTACCTCAATGCTACTACCGCCTTTGGTGGTACCGCATTCTGGTATGGCATCGCCTTCAGCGAATTCAACGGCTACCGTATCGAACATGATCCTACCTATACTGCGTATTCAAACATAGGACAAGGTACGACATCGCCGCCGCCTATTCCTGGCTTCCCCCTCGAAGCTGTTGGTATAGGTTTGGCTACTAGTTTGGGTGCTGTCTTCCTTGTACGACGTCGCCGCCGCAAGCGCTAAACACTTTCCCTTCCTTACCCGCTCGGCTATTTTATGGTCGGGCGGTGTTCTCTCTTTTTTTCAGGGTTTTTGGTGCAAGGAGTGGGACAATGATAATATTTTATTAGTAAAAGTATAATTTATGGTAATTGTTTAGGATAACACGG
>CBDVBC010000268.1:0-3453 GCA_965372125.1 Candidatus Hermodarchaeota archaeon
CACTTTGTGGCGAAGAAGGTGTTGAGGTATCTCATCACGACGCGGCGTGCGGGTGCTGAGGCCGTGCTTGGCATCCTTGCAGCGCTAGGTGGTACACACACCTCGAGTGATAATGTGCCAAGGGCAGCTTGTGCACCTGGAACCCTTGCTGTTATTACCGCTGAGGATTTCCAAAAGCTCGCACCGAAGATGCTCTACATCGTCAGGGCACCAATCGATAAGGACCGTGGGAAGTACGGGTACATCGGTACCTTTTATCACAATAAAAGCTATATCACCGAGGGCGACGCCCGCCTGGTTGAGGCTGATTTCAAGGCAATAGGTATTCACATCCTCTACCGCTGATATTATCATGTTATGTTTCAATGAACTGGTTTCCAATAGTTGAATAGAAAGGGCTCGTATGTTGTGTGGTGTTTGTTGTGTCAGAACCAAGAGTTGTTGGAGTATTGCGGATGGGCGGGGTTGCGGTCCGGCTTGAACCCTATGATTTCATCCAGCTAGTCGAAAGGGAACGCCTGACAACGTTCCATGGGATTAAGGGCAGTGTTTCCCGCTGGCACATCTACCTTGCTGTGAGCCGCGGAGTCACCTTCTATGTGAAGGAACGGGACCCCCTCCCCAAATTCAGGGCTGATGTTGAGGCTGAGAAAATCTACTCCTCCTACTCTATTTAGGGTTACGGGGTCTTTACAATTATAGAACTCTGCAGCCAAGCTGGAATCGAAACAGAATAAAATCACGGCTCCATCCCACTAACCCAGAAGGTATAAAGGGATACTCAGCGGACTCTACACTCGGTGGTGATTTTATGGGAGCAGGTAAGCGTAACTATTCAGCCATAGCCTTAATCGTTGCTGGTATAGCTATTCTGGTTGGGTCTTTGCTCTTCTTCGGTTGGGACCTATCAACTATCCCGTTCTACCTCAGCTTGGGATCTGCCCTTATCATGTCTGGAATCATTTTCTCTTTTGTCCGGTTTCAAGCAGAGAGACGATATTATGCGAGTTGTATGTTGAGCTGCGGGCTGTTTGCATTCCTCATCACTCTGGTTTTTAACATGCTCTATTCACCGACTGACTTCTTGAGGTTCAGTATGGGCTGGTTTTATGGTTTCATCTTTCTCATAGTTGGAGGGCTCTTCTGGTTCCTCGAACCCAAAGGGCGGGGAATGGGATGGGTTGGTGCTGATTGTAGCGGGTGTGAATCCTGTGGGCCCTGGCTCCTCCTCTTCATAGCCCTCTCCCTCTGTGGAATCGCATACATCCTAGAAACCGCAGGGACCGACCCACTTGGGCTAGCTTTTGTCGCTATGCTCATGATTGGTGCCCTTCTCCACCTAGCTCGGGTAACGAGGAAGTAATGACCCTCCAAGACCCATCCTGAAACCCCTCTGAAGGAGACTTTTAGAGGTGTGTTAGCCTATTCTAGAAGTTTCAATGGTTCTGCTACAGGAAAAAGGAGGGGAGGGAGGAACACCCTGGCCCTGGGCGTCTATGGTTTGAACCTGACTGCTTACGATGTGCATGGACTGAAGGCGTCTGGGGTCTTTGTGGGTGCTCCGTCTAGGTAAGCGGTTGTGGTAAAGGTTTCAGAGTAGACACCCGAACCCGGAGATAGTGGATTGTCGGTCTGAGTTGATTTGAAGTGTCCTGAGCGGATGGTGAGGGGATTCAAGCCTTTATGAGATTGACTGGTGTGCGGCGTTGGATTCTGGAGAAGTAGCCCCGAGGGGGTGGAAGCCCAGGGGGCCACGACGAGGCAGACCAGCAAAGCCACCAGGGCAGGGGCCGCCTGATGGCGTCTAATAATCGTAAAAGATGGTGCCATTTTCATCCCTTCTCCCTGCCTGTGGTGTGGGATACTTATATTCTTTCATTATCAACGAGGTGGAGGGCTGTTGTATGGGCTTCTGGATTCTGGAAACCCCGCGCTATTCATCACCACGCTAGGTACTGGTGTTTTCTCGCTCATCTCTTTCCTATTTAACCGGGTCCGTGACCTTGATTTTGGGGATGCGTTTGAAGGCTTGGTCATGGGTCATTATTTCAGAGATTTCGTGTAGTGTCATTGTTGCTAGGAGTGATGCATCACGACTACCAATACCGAGATGTGTGAATTCGCAGAGTTTCTGGAGAGTGAGTTTCAGCGTTTCAGCGTCCAGTACGAGAAGGGGCATGTCGAAGTTAAGGAAAATCTGCCCTTTGGTGCCTCCCATGATGGGTCCTAAACGTCTTACTAGGTAGTGTAGAGTTTCCATCACAACTGTAGAGTTTATTGTTGCCTGGTGTTTACGTAGGGCGGCTTCCACTGGTTTGATGACCTGGGAGTGTTCAGGTAAAGTCGCGTCGAAGTAGTAGGCCCAGATGTTGGTGTCGATGAGGATCATGGGATGGTTCTCCAGATTTCCTTCAGGCGCAGTGGATCAAGGTCGCCTTTGACGGTGATGCAGCCTCGTAGCTCTCGCACAAAGGTTTCAAAGTCCACCTCTTTCTCCAATGTGACCTTCCCCTTGCTTGCCTTGACTCGTAACCGGTCACCTGACTGTAACCCCGCCTTTTCACGTGCATCCTTAGGAATCGTGACACGACCGCGTTCATCGATTTCAGTTTTACCCATCAAAATACCCATTCCCACATTGCTACCCATTACATTAAAACCTATCCATTTGTTAGCCCCTAACACACCACACTGGCTGACGTGCATCTTCCTGGGCTGGAAGGTGCTAAGGCTTCGGGGTTTGGGGAACAGTTTAAAACGGGAATCCAGGCTATTGGAAGAACATCATCTGTCTGGTGCTTGACTTGGAGCGGTCTCAACTCATTAAACGGGCGATCGTCGGCGGAGTGGTTGGTGGCATCCTAGGTGGCTTCATGGTCTTTTTCCTTGGGAACCTCCTCTACATTCCCCTAATGATTCTCATCTGTGCCGTCATCATTGCCTTCTGCACCAAGGCATCACCGCTGCCCCCTAAAGGCGCATTCTAGGTAGTCACCTAGCAAGTAGAGAAGGTTTTATATCCGCTTAAACAATAATTATACGTTGTGTATAACTATGTCAATTAGGGCGATTCTGAAAAAATGGGGCAACTCCTACGGTGTAGTTATCCCCAAGGATGAAGCGGCTCGGAGAGGAATCAAGGAGAACGACGAGATCATAATCATTATACGGAAAGCAGTAAACCTCAAGGATCTCTTTGGGAAGTACAAGCTCGGAGATATCCAGAGACTGAAAGATGAGCTCCGAGAGGAATGGGATTAATGCCCTACTTCTACGATACCTACGCAATATTAGAATATCTTAACGGGAACGAGCGATACAGAAAATACTTCGAAGAAGAATCAGGTGTCCTCACTTCCTTGAATCTGATGGAGATCTATTATGTACTCCTAAACAAACATGGAGTGGAAGCCGCTGACCTGGTTTACTCCGCGGCAGCAAGGTTCCTATATG
>CBDVBC010000269.1:0-3433 GCA_965372125.1 Candidatus Hermodarchaeota archaeon
GACAAATCTTGGCGCATAGAAGGCACGGTGCACATTTATCCTCATCGAGGACATGACGTCCCTTAAGCCGGGCATATTCTAGCTCAGCAGGTGTTTCATCGAAATTTGCCTCAAGAGCGTTAAAGATGCAGGCAGAGTCACAGAGCCCACAGAATGTGCATTTGTCCTCATCTATTAAAATCAGGGGAGCTCCTTCAAGGCGTTTTGCCGCGACCTCCTGTACTGGTCCTAGTGTGATGGCTTCCCAAGGGCACGGAAGGCAAAGACTGCAGCCCACACAGCGAGATAGATCATACTTCAAATCCTTGGCGAGAAGAGAGGTTTTCCATTGGTAGCGTATGTTTGTGTCGTCGAGAAGCTCTGTAGATACTACGGGGCGTTCACCTACGATGATGCGATCACGTTGGCTCTTTGTCAATGGTCCTCACCCTCCTTTCGTACAAGTTCACTGCCTAAAGGTCCAAGGCGAGTAATTTGATTGACAAACTTGGTTACATGATCAGCTAATTGTCGACCATCTGATGCAGATGTGCTATCTAGGAAGAGGCGGCGTTGATCTATGCTTGCTTGAGTAAGGAGTGGCATCAGGTTTTCAATTCGGGTACGCGCTTTAGTAAAGCCCGTTCTATGGTGGCAATCCTGTTCGGGACACCCAAGAATTGCCACTCCATCCGCTCCTTGACTAAAGGCCTGAAGAATTAGTATTGGGTCAATACGCGCACTACAGGGTACTCGTATGGGAATCAGTTGGGGTGGAAACCGAATCCGCTCTATGCCTGCTGTATCGGCTGCGGCATAGGCGCACCAATGACAGAGGAAGCCGATTATTTTTGGTTGCATCGGATTGTGCTCACAGGCAGCCTTGACAGCTGCTGCGAGTTGGTTGTGTGTGTATCCGGGTAGATCAAGGGCGCCTGTTGGACACGCGGCTACACAGGCTCCGCATCCAGTACAGGCGACATCATCAATTTCTGGTTTGTTCTCCTTGGTGAAGGTAATTGCGTTGGCATCGCAGTTCTGTTCACAGAGACGGCAGCCTTGGCAGAAGCTGGGTTCTGCTAGAATAGCGGAGTGGACTTCGATGTCAAGTTTACGCCGGGCTAGGAGTGATGCGACCTTGGCGGCTGCAAGTCCAGCGTGAGCCACTGTGTCTGCTATGTCCTTGGGTCCTTGGGAGGTTCCCGCTAGAAAGACGCCAGCAGAGTAGGTGCCGGAGGGGTCTAGTTTGGGGTGCTTTTCGAGGAAGAATTGGTTCGTGTCAAGGGGAACACTGAGAAGCCCAGCTAGAGCGGGGTTGGTGGGTGTTGGGTCGGCACCGACACTTAGGACCGCCAAGTCCACGGAGAGTTCCATTGGTTGGCATAGGTCAGTGTCCTCTGCTCGAATAATCAGTTGGCGAGTTTGGGGGTCTTCTTCGATTTTTCCAACTCTGCCGCGGATGAATGTGATGTTGTGTTCTAGTGCCGCTCGTTCATAGAGTTCCTCAAAGCCCTTCCCGAAGGTTCGCATATCCGTATAGAACACGTACACCTCGGTATCGGGTTCAGCTTGACGTATCTGGACTGCTTCTTTCACTGCATAAGTGCAGCAGACTCGGCTACAATAAGGCCGATTTATTCGATGATCCCTGCTCCCTACGCATTGAACGAAGGCGACCCGTCTAGGCGTTTTTCCTGTGGAGGGACACACTACCTGCCCATCAGTTGGACCAGCGGGGTTCAAGAACCGTTCTAGCTCAGGTGCGGTCACAACATCGCGGTACTTTCCATACCCATATTCACCGAGTGTTTGGGGGTTGAAGGGCTGGAAGCCAGTGGCAACCACGATGGCACCAACCTGGAAGGTGTGCGTTTGTTCGGTGTCATCAAATCGTATGGATTCCTTTTCACAAACCCCAACACAGGACTGGCACCCCACGCAGGACTCCATATCGATATAGGGAGCAAGTGGGACTGAGCTAGGATAAGGCCTGATGATGGCACGCCTACTTCCAAGACCATAATTATAGTCGCTAACCACTTCGACGGGACAGATTTCCAAGCAGCGATTACATCCATTACAAGATTCTAAATCTACATAGCGGGGCTGCTGTTGGACGGTTACCTTGTAATCACCCGGAGTTCCTTCGACTGCTGTGACCTCGCTAAGAGTTAGGAGCTGAATCTTTGGGTGGGTATCTACCTCCGTCATGAGGGGTCCGAGGATGCAGAGGCTGCAGTCTAGCGTAGGGAAGAGCTTGTCCCATTTTGCCATATGGCCTCCGAGGAATCCGCTCTTCTCTACGAGGATTGTCTTGTATCCAGCATTCGCAAGGTTTAGGGCGGCTGTGATGCCAGCTACTCCACCGCCGATCACTAGCACCCTTCTTGTGATTGGCACTGAAATCTTTTTGAGAGGGAGGCTGTGTTCTACCATGAGAAGAGCCGCGTCAATCATCACTTGGGCTTTCGCGGTAGCGGCTGCATGATTATCCCAGTGAACCCAGCTGCACTGTTCCCGGATATTCGCGATGACTAGATGACCCCGATTGAGTTTAGCCTCTTCTACCGTTTTGCTCATAAGCTCCCCGTGTAGTCTGGGCGAACATGCAGCTACGACGACTCGCTCTATCTTGTTTTCTCGGATTGTATCCCTTATTAGATTCAGCCCTTGCTCTGCGCAGAAGTGATCATCTGTTACTAGGAGGAGGTTGGGGCGACCTTCATAACGTAGTTTCAGAACATCAAAATCAACAATGCCGTCGATGTTGCTGCCGCATTGACATAGAAAAAGGGCTGTTCGGTGAGTGGGACTTTGAGTTTTGAGCTGACGGGATTTCCTCTTGGTTGTATGTTTAGTGGGGGGATTTTTCGCCTCAGCTCTTCCTTGCACTAATCGTCACCGTCGGAATAATCACGCACGATAAACGCTATAACCCTTGTTTATTTACGAAATATCAGTGCTGGAGATTGTTGTAGTTGCCGAAAAGATAAATGGGGTTTCTCTTGTGAGTATTAATCCAGCTATTGGTTCGGTGTTGGCTTTATGGCGAAGCTAAATCCCATGCAAATATACAAATTGCTACCGAGAACTAATTGCAAGGTGTGTGGGATGACGTGTATGGCTTTCGCTACGCGCCTAGTGCTGCGAGAAGTATCACTGGAGGAGTGCACGCCATTAACTGAGCCGGACTACACGGAGCAGCTTGCTGCTCTCCAAGAAATGATTGCTCCCTTGTTATCTGTCGAGGAGACTGGAATCAAACTTGATGAGGACATATGCTCGGGTTGCGGGAATTGTGTTGTTGTATGCCCGGTAGATGGAAAGGCAGAGCCCGACACCGCTTATGGTAGGGCCGCCCGAACAAAGGAAACTGTCTTCAGAGTGGAGAATGGTATAGCGCTCATCATTAATCTAGATAAGTGCCGGCGTTTCCCGCCTGATCGCGTTAATT
>CBDVBC010000270.1:0-3429 GCA_965372125.1 Candidatus Hermodarchaeota archaeon
GCGGAGTGACGACGACAGCCGACTCGTTTACTGTTTCCGCTGAAAGTCTGTGACATATGTGAAGGCTTGGTTGAAGGATTTTCCCTCTAATCTCCCCCAAGAAGAGCCCGATGAAATAAGGGTGGCGCCATTCTCTTAAAGATTTGTAAAGGTTCCACAGTGATTTAGATACCAAAAACGCTTCCAGACGACGTCCATGACTTATTAGGATGTGCTTATCCTGAAGTAATAACTCGATATCCTTAGGGTCCACAAATCGTTGTAACCCTTCTATTATTTTCCTCAATTCTACTGGTGAAGGTGATTCAAAGGTTAAGCGGCGACCTTTTCCAGTTTGCAAATGAAGAAGCCCTCCATTTTGTGTTTGTATGGATAAAAGCGGCGAGCATCGACAAGCGATTCGTCCATCACGCGACCAAAAGGAGTTATTAGACCAGGATTACCAAAAGACAACCCTGTTTTAACAACGCGAAGAGGACAATGCTGCAACGCATAATTAATGATTTCTTCGTTCTCTTCTGGCGCGAAGGAACAAGTCGAATAAACCAAAATACCACCCTCCTTGAGTAGTTTAGATGCCGCAACAATTAATTTCCGCTGCACGGCTGCCATGGTCTTGATATCCTGTAGACTCCTACTCTGTTTTCGCTCGGGGTCCACCGGAATCAACCCTTCACCGGTACACGGTGCATCAAGCAGCACCTTATCAACCTGAACATCTTTTCCTGGTATTCGCTCTGCGTCCACCCGCACTGCTAAGACGTTCTCAATCCTCATCCTCGATAAATTTGAACGAAGCCCTCGCATCCGATCTCGACTGATATCCGTTACCAATAGTGCTCCTGCATTTCCCATCAGTTGAGCAATTTGCGTAGTTTTACCACCCGGAGCACCACACATATCCACGACAACTTCGCTCTCTCTTGGATCCAACACCTCCACTGCCCACATTGATGCCACGCTCTGCACGAAATAATATCCAAGAAGATACTCTGTTGTCGCTCCCAACGGGAATTTCCCTGCTGTCACTCGAAATGCATAATCAAGTCCCTCGACAGCCTCTAACGCGAATCCTTTCTCTTCAAGTCGTTTAGCTAGAATTTGTGGCTCAATCGCTAACGTATTACATCGAATAGTCTTGAGAAGAGGCTGATCATTTCCCTCTAGGAATGCTTCTGTCTCCTCACCAAATAGTGCAATAAAACGCTCCACCATGTACTCAAGATAACCAAAACGCTTAGCCAGTCGTTGCATCCTTTTTCCGCTCAAAATACTCTCACAACCGCTCTAGCAATGCAATAAGGCTTAAGAAGCATCCGTCTCCACATCAATAATACTACTCGTTTAATTCACTAGGTGGCAATTCATGTGTCTTGCAATCCCTGCTAGAATAATCTTGATTGAAGAAAATAAGGCTACTGTTGACTTTGGTGGTGTCACCCGCGTCATATCCCTTGCTCTTCTCCCAGAAACAGTAGTTGGCGATTACGTTCTCGTTCACACCGGGTATGCAATTCAGAAAGTGGATCGTGAAGAAGCCGAAAAAACTCTTGACCTTTGGCGCCAAATTTTCTCCACTGAAGACAGCACTACTCCCTAGGCAATACACTCAACAAATACGACCTAATCCGATTTTAGATTTCTTTTTACAATGACGCGAGTGTTAGTCAGAGTATCAGATACCATAAACCAGTATAATTATAAAAAAATGAGGCAATTGGCACTCTACTTTTCCAAAATGGGTGTGCCAATAGATTAAACTCACTTTTGAGTTGTTGGCTGCTACTTCCGCTTACTGCTCTTACTAGCCAGATTCCTCGTCTTCTTCAATTTCCTCAAGGGGAATAGGAGGAGGTGTAGTTAGCATAGTCCAACCGATCCAAGCGATGATGAAGAGGATTAGAACGAGTGCAATCCACATTGGAATAGCTACAGCAAAGTAAGGAATTCCTGGTGTGAGAATTGGAATCCACCCGAATAGACCCCACCAAGGATGAGTATCAATTGGTGATGCTGTGTAGAACATGTATGGATAAATCATCGCCCAGTAGGTGTAGTAGAGTGCGAAGAGGATAGCGAATAAGAGGATTAGAAAACCGTATACTTTATCTCGGCCCATTATAATTACCCTCAAATGGGGATTTAGCGTTGCTTTAGTGAGGCTTATTCTTAAGTTTTGCCGTTAATCGGATTACACATCTTGATGGATTTGATGTATAGATTTGAGATACAGCTTTATTGGTGTGCTTCTTTTTTCAGAAACAAGATTGTAGGTGTACTTGTTGACGTTTGAAGAATTACATGTTGAAGCACCGGAAACACCGCCGCTTCAGGTTCGCTCTGACTTGTTTAAGGAAGTTCGGGATACACCCGAGCGCCGAGTTCATCTAGTGATGGTGGCAACAAAGCCTGATTTCATCAAACAGTTCCCTATCTACCTTGAGTTACGGCGCCAAGGCAAGTTTGTTCTGCTTGGTCACACCGGACAACACTACGACTGGAATCTTTCAGGAGCCTTACATGAAGAGTTCAATGTACGACCAGATTTCCTCCTGAATATTCGCGGGTCATTATACCAAAAAATCTCACAAATTGTAGAGAGACTCGGCTTCATAATTAGTAAGCTTCGACGCGAAGCCCCCGAGAAAGTCCTGCTACCATATGTCCACGGAGATACAACAACAGCGGCTGCAGGTGGTATTGCTTGCTACAACAGCTTTGTACCAGCAATCCATGTTGAAGCAGGATTACGGACAATGACACCCGATGAAAAGCTTATGAAGCAATTCGTTCGTGAGGAAGTGTCAGTAAGTGAATTCTACACAATATTACAAAAACGTGAGATGTGGCATAAAGGCTCTAGGGAACCTTATCCGGAGCAGTTTGACACACGGACTGCAGCGGCTGTATCAGGCGTTCATTGTGCTCCTGTAGAATTGAATCAGCAGAACCTGTTCGATGAAGGCTATCCCGCTGATCGGGTCAGCGTAGTAGGTAACACGGTAAGCGACTCGCTAAGCTTCGCTTTAGAAAAAGCTGAATCGAGCAGAATATATGAACAATATCCCGTCTTGGAGGACGGCTCAGTGATTCGGTTCTGTGTTCACCGTCGCGGAAACATCGTCTCTAAACACCGTTTCAAGGTCTTATTTGATACAGTTATCAAGCTTGTAAAGGAAGGTTATACTGTACTCTGGATTGCGCTAGGCGGAACCTTCACCGCCCTCCGCTCCTTTGGGCTGGAGGGAAAAATCCGCCGCTTTGCAGAGAAGAACCCATCGCTAGTGTTCTCGGAGGTATGGCCCTATTATACAGATGTAATTCGGGTAATGAAGGAATGTGCTGTTATAGCAACGGATAGTGGTAGTATTCAAGAAGAGGCGAACATCCTTCATGTTCCCTGTGCAACACTGCGTTTCAACTCAGATA